>CBFGIH010000189.1:0-3525 GCA_965648775.1 Caldifarciminota bacterium
ACCTGAAAACCGGTTGCCGGATCTGCCGCTTTTAACGATCATTCCCGAACTGGTTGTTTTAAATATTGATGAAGACGGAGCATATCACACCGACCTTCCCGGCTTTCGTCTATCGGTCCGGTTAGAAGAAGAAGGAGAAGATTTCAGTGAAGCGGATAAAATTGAATTACGTCGAGAGGCCGGTCTGGATCCCGGTGGGTTGGCCGAACTCATCAGGCAGTGTTTGAAGAAATTGGACATTATAATTTTTTACACGATCAAAGGTGAAGAAACCAGGGGGTGGCCAATCCGGCGTGGCACTACGGTTCTGGAGGCAGCGGGCAAAATCCACACGGACTTGAAAGAAGGCTTTATCAAAGCCGAAATAATAAAATGTGACGATCTGGTCCGAACCGGTGGTTATGCCGAGGCGCACCAAGCCGGCTGTACAAAAATTGAAGGTAAAGATTACCTAGTCCAGGACGGAGACGTAATCCTGATAAAATTCCGGTAAAAGGTCGCGTAACCGTTCTTTTCCCGTATAAAATCTAAGCCTGATCAGCTATTGACAGATAATAAAATCCCTTTATAATATTTTGAAAACTCCCAAGGAGGTTGTATGGCAATTTGGGCATTGGTCCTCTTTGTGCTTGGTGTTCTAGCGCTGGTATTCAATCTGGTTAACATCTTTGAATGGTTCACTCCCATCTGGGCGATAATTCTTATGGGCATATCACTGGCCATGCTGACCCGGATTGCCCAGAAAGAGAAAGAGGGAGAGAAAGAAAAGTTGGTCGAGCGAATTCAGGAACTGGAAGCCCTGTTGAAAAAAGAGGAAGGAATCAGGAAATAAAATATAATTACGCGGCGGCCGCGGTCCGGTCGGATGAGTTAAGCCCTACAGTTTAAACAGCAAATATATCATCAAAAATATAAAAATAATGGTTATCAAGGTTATGTTCATGTGAAACCCAAGCGTAAAAACAATGAACCCGACATCAATGTTAACCGTGGAAAAACCGACCCGCAGGGCTTTGAACAGCAGGCTGTTAATCGGACCCTTGGGAAAGATGCTGCTTAAGATAAAAGAAAGGGCAGAACCGACTATACTGCCAATAACAATGCCCAGGATAATGATACTAACCTTTCGTTTGGCAGGCATTAATGCTCCTTTAAAATAAAGTATATTCCTTTAGAGAAAAGCACCGATTTCAATTGATGATAATTCACGATAAAAGCAAGGCGGCGGGTGGCGCGCGGCAAGCAGGAAAGCATTTGGCGACGGGTGGTCATCATATCACGATCGCGATCTCTGCGCCACAGGCCGTGCATTTTTTCCCGGTCAATCCCTTGATCAGAGCTCGGAAGTTCATGCGCTCGATCAGCAGATTGCGGCACGACGGGCAGTAGGTATTGGACGCTTCTTCGGCTGGGACATTGCCCAAATAAACATAATTCAGTTTTGCACGGCCCTTTTCGTAGGCGTATTCAAGAATCTGGTCCGAGGTCGGCGGCCGGCGATAATTAAAATTGGGATAATAGCGCGAGAAATGAAGCGGCAGGTTGCGATTCAAGCCGGCGACGTAGTCAATCACTCGCTCAACTTCGGTCTCTTTATCATTTATGCCCGTGACAATCAGATTGGTGATTTCAACATGGCATTGCTGGCATGCGATTTCGATGGTTTTTTGAACTGTGGCCAGATCGCCGTACAATTTTTTCTGGTATATCCTGGGATCCATGGACTTGAGGTCAATGTTCATCGCGTCCACCAGAGGCAGCAACTCGCGTAATGGTTCCTCGTTGATCAAGCCGTTGGTAACCAGTACGTTTTTACCGCCCAGTTCGCGGATGCGGCGGCAGGCATCAAGCAGGTATTCGAACCACATGAGCGGTTCAGTATAGGTGTAGGAGACGCCCAGCGAGGGGTGGTCCTGATAAACCCGGGCGAGGATGTCCGGCGGCAGGTCCTGGGTGGGAGCGTCCTGCTGAGAAATTTCCCAGTTCTGGCAGAAAGGACAGCGCATGTTGCAGGCGTTGCAGGCAATGGAAAGAATCGGCTGGCCCGGATAAAAGTGATAAAGGGGTTTCTTTTCGATCGGGTCCAGGGCGATGGAGGTCGAGGCGCCATAGGTCAAGGCCCACAATTTTCCACCTTCGTTTTTACGGCTGCGGCATGCGCCGACCGCGCCTTCGGTTAAAGAACAGGCATGAGGACAAAGCCGGCATACAATCCGGTCACCCTGAAGTTCATAATAGCGGGCTTCAACCTTCATCTGGTTTGCCTGCGCTGCAGGGTCCCGTCTGTCTCATAATA
Source organism: Caldifarciminota bacterium (assembly GCA_965648775.1). Taxonomy (GTDB): domain Bacteria; phylum Hydrothermota; class Tepidihabitantia; order SM23-42; family JAOAFX01; genus CBFGIH01. Next base: position 2,297 of record CBFGIH010000189.1, read on the forward strand.
TAGTATACCTTTAATCCGCAAAGAGTCAAGAAATTTAACGCCGGTCTCTGCGCCCATCACGCACACGGCCGTGGCCAGGGCGTCGCAGAAGGCGGCGTCAGTGCCGAAGATCGTGACCGAGACAAAATCGCGGGCCGGCGCTCCGGTCCGCGGATCAATGATATGGGGAAAACGCTGGCCATTGATTATGAAAAATTTTTCATAATCGCCAGAAGTGGCGAGCGCGGCGTTGGTTATCTCTACGGTTTCAATGACACCTTCGGCCCGGGGATGACGGATGCCGACGCGCCAGGGACGACCAAGGGGTGAGGCGCCGATGCAAATCACTTCACCGCCAATGTCAATGATGGCCTTGTCTACACCGTAACTTTTCAGAAGTTGTGCGATCCGGTCCGCGGCCCAACCCTGCGCGATGCCTGATAGGTCGATTTCCATGTCCGGGGGCGTGAAAATCGTATCGCCGCGCAATTCGATGCGGCGAAAATCAACCCTCTTCGCTTGTTGCGCGATCAACGCTGTTTCCGGCACGACCGCTTCGCCCTCGTAGAAACCCCAGATTTTCATAAGGGGCGCGATCGAGATGTCAAAACAGCCATTGGTCAGACGACTGACCGAATCGCAGAGCTGGAAGAGTTGGGTCAATTCGCTGGTCAAAACGGCACGGTGCCGGGTGTTGATTTCGTGGACCAAACTCTTAGCCGAAAAGTAGTTAAGTAGGGAATCGTCGCGCACGAGTTCGTCGTCAATTTCTTTATAAAGATGACTGGCCAGGCCGGGATTGGCGATGTTTAAAGTAATCTGGCAGGGACCGCCCATGATGAAGCGCTGGTAAGAAAATTCTTTGCGGGCGCAGGCGCTAAAAGCCGCAATCAGCAATAAGATTGAGGAAAAGCGGAAAAGACGCGGCATCAAGATCGGTCGCGCCGGAGGCGGCGCACAAGACCAGCTTGTTTCCGGTTGAGGACGCGGTGGGGCGTGACGGATAAAAAGACGCACATGCCTCATTATATTCGTTTTGTCCTGCCGGTCAATCACTGATTCTAAATTATACAACTCCGGAACAAGCGGTAAAGAGTTGGTTGACAAACCAAAGCCTTAAGTTATAATTATTCGTAACCGTTAACCGAAGATATTTTTATAAACCAGGAGGAAAAATGTCCCTTCCCGCAAAGTCATCCCGGATTTCAACATTATGGATAATGGTCATCACCGTTTTTTTCGGCCAGATG
>CBFGIH010000190.1:0-3524 GCA_965648775.1 Caldifarciminota bacterium
ATGATTCTCTGGTTAATCCCGTCCGTCAATTCGAAATTTTTCGTGATCTGGTACATTGCCAGCTCGCCCTTCGGGATTTTGACTCCGTGATTACGGCATATCATTTAATTTTACGGCGCCTGGCCCATCGCCTGTACCGGCTCATACCCCGCGCGGACCGGGAACAGGCGCTGGCTTACATGGTCGAGGCATACCGAACCCGTAATGCGCAGACGGCGCGTCTGTTGAAATTTGAACTGGTCGCTTTCGCGGACCGCAGGATCGTATGGGGCGGCGGTGGTTTTGGGGCTGGGGCGGGTGAATACTACGATCTTCATGAAAAAAAGATGATGAAACCTGAAGCGGTTTACGTGGAGGGAAAAGAGATTGTCCGTTATCTCAAGCCGGTCACTTTCACGTATCTGGAAACCAGACCACCGTCATGGCCTTCCTGGCGGCTGCAAAAATTGCCGCCGTTAATCTCGCCTTTGATTTCATTATGCCAGCCGGATCCGGGGTTGGTCAGCCGCTGGCGTCTGCTGGCCGGATCGATTTACCTCGCGCTTGATGATTTAAATAGCGCCGCCTCGATTCTTTCTTCCGTGACCGGACCGGAGGATGATCATTGGTGCGCGGCCGCGACGGGGCTGATGCGCGGTATTCTCAAACGACTGACCGGAGATCTGGCGTCAGCAGAAGCAGAGCTTCGCCGCAGTCAGGACCAGCTGGCTGGTTTTATCCGGGCTGATCTGCTCCGGGCTTGTTTGTTCGCGGAAGCGGGCAATGTTGGATTCACGCTGGGCGATTTATCCGCCGCAGAAACCGATTATGCCCGTGCCCGGGCCATTGCCGACGAGCATCCGGTTTTTCCGCTGCTCAATGCGCGGCTCTGGTTGAGCTCGGCTAATGTTCATTTAATCCAAAACCTGCGAACCGGGGATCAGGCGTGCCTGGACAGTGCTGCCAGTTATTATCGCCAGGCCCTGGAATGGTTAGGCCGCAACCAGGAACTGAACACTTATCTGACCATCAACTTCAACCGGTCAATCATTGCCTGGCTTCGTCAAGACCCGGATTCGGCCCGGAACCTTATTCGAGCCGTGGCCCGGGATGCCGCGCAGGAAGGGCTGCGGCTGGACCAGGCGCGGGCTCAAACCTTGACTGGTTATTACGATTTGCAGCTGGGGAAATATGCCGATGCCCTGGCGGTTCTGGATTCAGCCGAGGCTGCGTGTCGTTCCACCGGCGACCGTTTGGGATTGAGCAACTGTCTGGGGTTGAAGGGCAGCGCCTGGCGGCGCTGCGGGCAAACCGCGCGGGCTTACCCGGTCTTGAAGGAGGCGATCGACCTCCACGAAACAATCAGCAGCGGCCTGATTCCAAACACTGATGCGGCGGGCGAGTTTTATCGGTTGTATCAAGACCAGTATGCGGAAATGATCCAGCTGCTGATGGAACAGGCCCGCCACGATGAAGCCCGGTTTTATCTGGAACGATCTCGTTCTTACCACCTAAAGGAAATATTCAGCGCGGTCCGCATCGAAACCGGTGAACCCGGAATCGATACGGCTGCCGCCCGGTTTCAAACCCTGAGCGGGCAATGCCTCCAGACCGAACAGCAACTGGTTCGAACCCAATCCCAGTCCGAACAAGACCGCGATTCATCCGCCGTCCAAATCCTGAGCCGGACATTGGCCCGGAACCGCGCTCAACTGGAAGAAATCCTGATTGATCTGGAAATGGCCAACCCGGATATTTATTCCCTGCTGACGGTCAAACCCCAGCTGTTGAGTGAAGACCGGCTGCGCCAGGCCCTGCCCTCTTCGGCAGCCGTTCTTGAATATTTTTCCACGGACACTTTCCTTTATATTTTTGTTTTCCGCCGCGATACGACCATGGTCCAACAGGTAAAAGTTAACCGACGGGAAATTGATTCGCTGGTGCTGTCGTTTCGGTCGATCGTTGACGAGTGCGGTCAGTCAGTCCGTGCCGGTTTTGGCGTCGCGCCGATTACGGACTGGCATGACCCCGGCGTGAAGGACCTGATCCGGATTTTGATCGATCTGGATGAACGGCTCGTCCAGCCGGTCTGGGAGGAAATCCGCCACAAAGAACAGTTGGTGATAATTCCCTCCGGTGCTCTTTATTATCTGCCTTTTTCCGCTCTCGCCCGGTCAGACAACGGTCGTTTGACCTTCCTGCTCGAGGAGAAAACGGTTTCTTATCTGAGCGCGGCCACGTTGATGGATATTCTTGATCAAAAAAAGCCGGCGCCGGTGAACCTGCTCGCGTTCGGCGATCCAGACGGCACCCTGGCCGCCGCCCGGGCAGAAGTTGATAACATCGGAGCGGTGATTGCCGAAAATAAAATTCTGACCCGACAACAAGCAACCGAAAACCGGGTCAAGACCCTGCCGTCGGATTATTCTATCCTTCACTTAGCAACCCATGCCTGGCTCGATCCGGTCAATCCCCGGGCGTCATGCATAATTTTTGCTCCTGATTCTGCGACCGGTGATGACGGCCGGCTGGAATTCGGGGAAATCCTGCGCTTGCCGTTGAAGACCCGTACCAGTCTGGTCACACTTTCCGCCTGCCAGACCGGCATCGGCCGGAATCCAACGGGCGGTGAGGTGATGAGTTTGGCGCGGGCCTTCACCGCTGCCGGTACGCCTTCCATTCTGTCCACCCTCTGGTCGGTGGAGGATCAAGCCACCCGGCAGCTGATGGTGATTTTTTACCGCGGTCTCCGCGAAGGGGATAAGGCCTCGGCCTTGCGCCGCGCCCAGCTTGATTTGCTTGCTGATCCTCGCACCGCGCATCCTTTTTTCTGGGCGCCCTTCATTCTGATCGGCGAACGCAATTGACCCGCCCGCGATCCGATTACCCTGCGCTGGGAATCATGTTTCTGGCCGCAATCCTGCGCGTGGCGCAGTTTTTATTCAATCGCTCAGTTACCGAGGGCGAAGCAGCGCTCGCCCTTAACATCATTGGCCGGAATTTTTCTGCCCTGATGCGGCCGCTGGATTTAGTCCAGGCCGCGCCAATCGGGTTCCTGTTCTTACAACGGATCTTCTATCTCGTGTTCGGGAATAACGACTATACCCTTCGGATTCTGCCCCTGGCCGCCGGTTTGGTTTCCCTGCCATTGTTTTACGCACTCGGCCGCCGGGTCCTGGATAAAGTTGGATTATCCATTGGCCTTGCCCTGTTCGCGGTCTCTGATTACCTGATCTATTTCAGTTCCGAACTCAAGCAGTACTCGACCGACGTCGCGATCGGCCTGGCCGTCACGGTCCTGGCGCTGCGGTTGGTGCGGTCCGGGCCGGCCCGCGGAGATCGGTGGCTCTTCCTGGCCTGCTGCCTGTTCGGCGTCTGGTTTTCCCATCCGGCCCTGTTTGTGCTTACCTCGGCCGGCCTCGTGATCCTCGGGAACGTGGTAAAAGATCCGTCTCAAGGCCACCGGCCCTGGTGGTTTGCCTACGCGCTGGCGTTCGCAGCCAGCACGGTTATTAATTATTATGTTTCACTTCGTGCTTTGGCTG
>CBFGIH010000191.1:0-3229 GCA_965648775.1 Caldifarciminota bacterium
GATCAGCATGTAGCAACCGATCCGGTTATCAAATGCCTTGCCGTATAAAGTGCCGTTGTTTTCACGGTAGGCCGTGTCAAAAGTCCCGGCATCGCCGGCCTTGACCAGTTTCTCCGCTTCATCCCGGGATGAGGCACCGATGTCAATAAAGAGGGATTTGATTTCGGGTAGTTTTTTAGTTTCCTCAGGCTGGGCCAGATGGATCGGCTTGCCGCCAATCACCCCCGGGATGCGATTGGGACCGATGACCACGTGTTTGCCCAGCAGGGCGTGGACGCCGATCCCGATGGCTTTGAAACGCAGCATTCCGTTCTTGCCGACGTGCGTGACCATAAAGCCAATTTCGTCCATGTGCGCGGCGAGCATGATCCGCGGTGCTTCTTCGCCGCCCTTGCGACCGATCAAATTACCGTAGGCGTCTTCCGCAATGTCCTGGACATGGTCCTTGATCTGTTTCTTGATAAATTCGCGGACTTCGTTTTCCTGACTGCTGACGCCCAAAAGATTGCTCAATTCTTTAAGCATATTATTATGAATTTATATTATATAGAATAATGACACGGTGTCAACCTTCAGGCCAGGATTTGAAATCCCGCAGTTTTGACAAAAGGCCGATAGCGCGTGATATTGAAGCAGAGACGATTAGGCAGCGTTTGGTGCTGGTTTTGGTTGTGTTGGGTGACATTTACCAGGAAACGAACAGCCCTTGTCTTGACAAGCATCAGTCATTTGTTATAATCCATCGATGAAAATCGCACTTTGCCAGTTAAATCCGGTCGTGGGTGATCTCGCGGGCAATACGGCCCGCCTGGTGCAGACCTGGCAAGAAGTCAACAATGAGCAGCCGGACCTGATCGTTTTTCCGGAACTGTTTTTGACCGGATATCCGCCCCAGGATTTGCTGGAACGCCACTGGTTCATGAAACGCGTGGAACAGGCCGTGGATGAGGTTCGGGCGGTTTCCCGTGATTTTCCCAGGTCGGCGGTCATCTTTGGTGCGCCCCGTTCCACCAAAAAAGCCAGCGGCCGCGGTCTTTACAATTCAGCTTTCTTTGTTTACCAGGGCAGGATTGAGTTTATCCAGCACAAATCGCTGCTGCCCACTTATGACGTTTTTGATGAAGCGCGTTATTTTGACCCGGCGCCGGAAATAAAGGTCTTTAAATTCAAAAATGAAATTCTGGGGCTTTCCCTGTGCGAGGACGCCTGGAACGTGCCAGAACTGTGGCGCCGGTCTTTTTACGATTTGGACCCGATCCAGCAGCTGGTCCGCAAGGGTGCCCGGATCATAATCAACATTGCCGCTTCGCCCTTCAGCATCAACAAGGAAGAAATCCGTTACCGGATCATCCAGACCCACGCCCGGAAACACGGCGTGCCTTTCCTTTTTGTCAATCAGGTAGCCGCCAATGACGAGCTCATCTTTGACGGTCCGGCTTGCTTCCTTTCAAGAAGAAATCCGGGTCGTGGATTTGAACAAAGATAATAGAATCACGGGTTTTTCCGCGGCGGATCCGATTGAAAGCGTTTTCCGCGCTCTGGTTTTTGGCATTGCCGAATACCTGAGAAAGTGCAATTTTCAACAGGTGCTGATCGGTTTATCCGGCGGCATTGATTCTGCCGTGGTCGCCTGTCTGGCCTGCGCGGCGCTCGGTCCGGCAAAGGTCCGGGCGGTCATCATGCCGGGACCGTATTCTTCGGCGGCCAGTGCCGCTGACGCCCGGCAATTAGCCGGCAATCTGGGCATCCGCTGCGATACGATTGACATCAATTCCCTGTATCAGGAATACCTCCGCGTCCTGCGGGATAGTTTTGAAGGCCGGCCCGTTGATCAGACCGAAGAAAATATCCAGGCGCGGATCCGCGGCAATATTCTCATGGCATTGGCCAACAAGTTTGGCAGCCTGGTGCTTGCCACCGGCAATAAGAGCGAACTGGCGGTCGGCTACTGCACGCTCTATGGCGACATGAGCGGCGGCCTGGCCGTGATCTCGGACGTGCCCAAGACCATGATTTATCAGCTGGCCGCGTTCATCAACCGTGCTCGGGAGATCATACCGGCGGCGATTATCGCCAAACCACCGTCGGCGGAACTCAGACCGAACCAGACTGATCAGGATACCCTCCCGCCGTACGATATTCTCGACCCAATATTGCAAATGTATATCGAGGATGGGTTATCAAAAGAAGAAATTGTCAAGAAAGGATTTGAGACCAGCACCGTGGAATGGGTGATCCGTGCGGTGAAAAACAGCGAATTCAAACGCTATCAGGCCGCGCCGGGTCTCAAAGTTACATCCCGGGCGTTCGGCTCGGGCCGCCGTATGCCGATTGCCGCGGTATATTAAGAATTAATTGTTGAAAATTAGGGACTGGGTCGAGAGGTGAAGGCGTACGTGTAGCCGGCGGCGAGTTTGTCTTTTTCCAGCATGTGCCGTTGCAGATACTGACCACAGTTGGACCCGATTTTATTTTCTTCCCACTCGCCGATGCTCAGGAGGACTTCATAGCCGGCCCGGCGCAGGTTATCAATGATTTCGTAATGGTCTCTTTCCGGCACGACGTGCGACGTGATGTGATTTGCCCGGGCAGCATAGGTCGGATTAAGTGGCGTGATTTTGATTAAAAAGACGGCGGGCGAAAAATATTTCAGGAGTCGCTCTGGATCCAGGGGCATGCCCTCGATCAGGGCGAAATTGAGCACAAGCTTGCGGTCGCCGGCTTGAAACCAGTCCCGGCCATAATCGGCCATTTCCCGGAAACTCCATTTTGGCACCGGCACCAGCCAGTCCCATTTTTTTTCGTCGGTCGTGTGCAGGGAAAACTGAAACTGGAAGCAGCCGGCGGGCCGGCGATTTTTGATCTTTAATAGTTCCTGAAAGAACCGGTTGCGGCCGGCCGGTGCGATCGTGGACAGGGACGTAATCAGACCGGGCGCATCATAGCGCTGGGGTAATTCATCAATGACGATGAGAACATCGTTGTTGTACGATGGCTCGCCGATGCGCGCGAACTGGATCTTGAATTTATCCACCGGCACTTTCTTGCTCGGATACCTTTGGGTAACAAGAAAATCAATCTGGTGAAACATCTCATCGGCGCGCAGCGCGCCCTGAAACCAGCCGCCCGCGTCGCAGAACCGGCAGCGGACCGGACAGCCATAGAGGGTGGAAATGATCAGCACCCATTTTTTATCGCGGGGAATGGGCGGTTGCACCGACTCCACGAA
>CBFGIH010000191.1:3239-3514 GCA_965648775.1 Caldifarciminota bacterium
CTCCGCAATGTACACGCAGGCAATGTCCTCCCGGCCGGTCTGGGCAATGATTTTCATCAGGCGTTCCGGCTTTTTAAGGCGGCGATAGCCATGGCGCAGCGGATGCCGTCACCGATGGCAATGCTGGTCTGGCGAAATTTGCCGTTTCTAACATCGCCAATCATCCACAGGGCGTGGTTTTGTTTCAAACGGCGGAAGTGTTTTTCCACCTCCGAGGTGAGAAAGTCAAGGTTTGGCGTCCGGCCCAGGGCCGCCAGCACCTGATCGCAGTGAAC
>CBFGIH010000192.1:0-3501 GCA_965648775.1 Caldifarciminota bacterium
CGGCTGAGACCGGTCAATTCATCACCGATCGAATACTTGCCGGTTTCGTTGAAACCTTTGAGTTGACCGGTCTGGCACGCGGACATGGTCACCAGCTCAGCGGCAAGATTCAAATTAAAAATCTCGCGGACCGTGAGATTGCCGTCGTTGCGGTCATCGGCGCTCAGGACAATCCGGGATTCCAGGGGAGCATCACCGTCCAGTTTGCCATGGGTGGCAAAGTGGAGGCAAGAAAAAACAAAACCGCTGTCTTTAACCATGGTTTCGGTCGGCGCCCGGCCCTTATTATCCGTATCGGAAAAAACGCGGCCGGTCTGGAAAAAGGGCACGCGGAGAAGCGAATCGCGTTCCCGGGCCGTGCCGGGCAAGGGAATATCAAACCATTCCGGATGCTCCCGGAAATTGGACTTGGCAAAAAGCGCGGTCGGACCGGCCGGTGTACGGCGTTTTTGCCGGCTGAGACAGTAAGCCGAAGCCGAGGGCGCGTAAAAAATTTCATATTTATCCAGCAACATGGTGGCGGTGTCTGAACCGACCGGCAGACAGACAAAAGGGAGGTGATGCAGGACCGAATGCGGAATGATGCACAATCGGTTCTGGCCGCTGGTCCCGGCCAGAACCGGTGCGACCAGGTACTGGTAAAGGGGAATCCCGTATTTGAATATATCGCCCTTGACCCGGACCGCGCGGCGCAGGGAATCGACTAGCGCGTAAGTTTTTTCCGGCGGCAGGACCAGCGGAAAACCGGCCACCCGGTCCTGGGTGATGCAGAAAGCGAAACCGGCATCGCGGCCGAGAAAATACTCCAGGACCGCGGTCTGCGGATCAAGAACAGCCTGCAGTTCATCCACGCTTACTGGTTCAGCTTTTTTAAGGGTCTGGTAAGCTGGATACCGGTGGATCAACTCGTCAAGGATACGGTCATGCTCAATGATGGCCTGAGCCTGCGCCGTGTCGCCGGCGTAAAAATCGATTTTTCTCTCCGCGGTTTGTTCCTGAAGGATCAAAAGACGCACGGTATCGGTCAAATCCGGACGGGATGAAATATCGGCGCCGGTAACCAGATCAAGAAAAGCCCGTGCTTTGGCCCGTTCCGCGCAGTTGAACGCCTCCCGCACCGATGCCTGCGCCAGATAACAAGCCGTCAACTCTTCATAAATGGTGATGCGATCTTCCAGGTAACGGGAGCGGAATTCCTGACTGCTGACTGAACGCCGACGGTCTTCAATGATCCGCACGCTCGCGCTTAGGTTGCTGATGGCCTGGGAAATCTGACCGGCCCGGTGGTAAGCGTGGCCAAGATTGGCCAGCAGAGAGGCTTCCCATTCCGGCTGATGCTGTCCGGCAATCAAGCGCCGGGCTTCTTCGTAATGATCAATCGCCGAACTGTAATCGCCGGCCGCGACCGCTAAATTGCCGAGGTTATTGAAAACCTGGGCAAGGCCGGTGATTTCCTTCAGATGGCGATAGATCTTCAGCGCCTGGCGGTAATTTTTTTTTGCTGCTCGCTGATCGCCGCAAATTTCGCTTTGCACCCCGAGGTTATTGAAAATAGCAGCGCGCTCGCGTTCGGTCCGGACCAAAACCATGGCTTGTTCATAGTACTTCCGGGTGGAATCCAGATAAATCGTATCATGCACTGCCATTTTCAAAAATACACTTCCCAAATTCATGAGCGCATCCTTGATACCGGTCGAATCCGCCAGCGCCTGGTAGATCGAATGCGCCTTATGAAAATTATCCCGGGCCAGCCGCAGATTCCCGATTTCCTGATGCAAGAGCCCTAAACGGTTGATCAGTTCGGCTTCGCCGGCAATGAAAGGCCTGTCACCTTTGGTCAGGCGCAGATAAGCCAGGGCTTGAAAAAGAGCCGAGTAGGCCTTGTCGAAATCACCGAGTCGGCGGTAAACAGCTGCGGTTTCACGCAGGACATCGGCGCTGAGCTTGAAATGGCCCATCTGTTGATAACGTTGTGCAGCCTGCGTGTAATAATCAAGGGCCTGAGCCACTTCGCCCTTTAAACGGGCAAGGTCGCCGAGATTGTAATAATTGTCCGCCGCACCGCGGGCATAGCCGATGGCCTCACTGAAGGATAAACTGGCGTGGAACAGGGAATCGGCCCGGGCATAATCGCCGGTCTGCCGGAAAACCTGGCCGAGATTGGCCAGCGCGGAAATCCGATCCCGCTGATTCGCCTCGGGGTCGGTACCGGCTCGTTCGATCAAAGACAGGCCTTTTTCCCAGCATTGCCGCGCTTCTGTAAATCTGCCGCGCTGGAACGCGACACTGCCCAGATTTATCCAGATTCGCGTCTGCCCTATCGGTTCATCTGTCTTTTCAAACCACGCCAGCGCTTGCCGGTAATAATGCTCGGCGCTGTCCACCTGGCCAAAAACGAAAGCAATATTGCCCAACCCTTTAAGGGACCAGCCCTTTGCCCGGTCACCGACAGAAAGAATTGTTTGCCGGTAAAGACTTTCGGCCATCTGGTATTGGCCAAGTTCAAAAAGTGAATCCGCGGTGATAATATTTAAGTCTATATCAAGAGCAAAAGACGGAATGATAACAAAGTTTAACCAAATGGTTTTGATAAACAACGGTCTTAAGGCGCTCATGGTTTGCCAGTCAGTTTTTCATACTGATCCAGGTAACGGTTACCGATGACCGGCAGGCCCAGTTCCCGGTATAAATTAGACAGAGCGCGCAACGCAAAAGGCAGAGCTGGTTGCTTTTCCAGTATGGCTCGGTATTCCGCGATTGCGCTTAAACGCAGTTTTTTTTCCTCGTAAAGTTTGGCGGATAAAAGGTGCGTGGTGAAGGAATCGGGGGACTGCTGCCGGATCGAATTCAAAACCGCATTCAGGGAATCAACTGCCTCGTCAGCCATAACAGAAAAAATTCGGTCGGTAAAAGCCAGGGTTTCCCCGCCGGCCGCGCAGGCCATAACTCTGAGGAGATATTTCCCTGGCGTTAATGGTTCCCGGTCGTCAGGATAGGATACCATCGTGTCCACCGTGATGATATTTACCAGGGTTATTCCCTGCCGTTGAATTTTCACTTGGTAGGTCTGCGCCGAGGAATACTGACCCCAGACCATCCTTGGTTTACGATCAACGAGAAAAGTGTAGCCCGGTTCATAGACCTTCAGGACCAGGGAGTCCTCAGGACCGCGGACCGTCAAATTGACCGTCATTTTTTCGCTCTCGGCGATGAAGGCGAAAACCCGGCCCGCGTTCTCCAGCGGGGAGCTGGTTTCATCAATGCCCGTGCCCCGCGATGGTTCCGACACCTCGGCAATGACCAATTCGGTGGCAGGGCCGAGGTTGACGATCTGCCCATTGGCATAGATCAGGGTAACGCGGCCCTTTGGTCCACTGCGTAAGGTGTCACCAGGATAAAGGAGATCAAGAACCTGGGCGTAGACCGGCGCTGAAGACACACGAATAATCTGCACTTCATCCGTGACCGCGGTGATCAAAGCAGCGCTTTCCCGGGAAGGCG
>CBFGIH010000193.1:0-3473 GCA_965648775.1 Caldifarciminota bacterium
ATTATCAGAATGCAATCGTTATCCTCAACGAATTATTGCGCAATCATCCCGACATTCCGTTTAAGGACCAGGCGCAATTCTGGCTTGGCGTTTCCTACATCGGCGTCGGTCAGAAAGATGTTGGCTACGCCACCCTGCGTTCGCTGATTGCCGCCAATCCTAAATCTGACTGGGCGGTGCGCGCGGTCAGCATTCTGCCCGGCACCCAGACGCCGGAACCAACCAAGGATTTCTACACGATTCAGGTTGGATCATACCGCAACGAGGCCAACGCCCAAAAAAGAACCGCGGAGCTCAAGGCCAGCGGTTATGAGGCGCGCATCGTGGAAGCTCAGGTTCTCGGCAACACTTATTTCCGGGTCTGGGTCGGCCAGTATCCGACGGTCGATGAGGCCAAAGCCCAGGCGGCAAAACTTGAAGCCCTGGGCATTAAAGGGAATGTCATCAAGGGATATTGATACCGGCCCCACCGGGAAAAACCAAAACCCTGATTTTCTGACGTCCACCAGCTCACACCGTTAAAAATGCAGCTAACGCCGATGCTGGAACAGTATCAGCAGATCAAGAGCAGATACCGCGACACCCTGCTGCTGTTCCGGGTCGGCGATTTTTATGAATTCTATTACGATGATGCCCGCACTGCCAGTTCTTTTCTGGGCATTACCCTGACGGCCAAAACCATCCACCAAGGCGTAAAAGTGCCGCTGGCCGGCGTTCCCATCAAGGCCAGCGAAACCTACATTGCCAAACTGGTCAAAGGCGGATTCAAGATCGCCATCTGCGAGCAGCTGGAACCGCCGGACAAGGCAAAAAAAATTGTGGCCCGCGATGTTATCGAGGTGATCACACCCGGCACGATCCTGCGGCCGGCCTTGCTGGATGAAAATAAACCTCTTTTTTTAGCTGCCTGCCTGCCCGATGAAAAGAAATACGGCATCGCTTTCTGCGACATCACCAGCGGTGAATTCAGCTGCGGCGAGATTGAACCAGATCAGCTCGCTGAGGTCCTCAGCCGGCGCGAGGTTAGAGAACTGATCGCGCCGGAAGGAATTCCGTTGAAAAATCCGGTTACCCGCACCAATCTGGATGGCTATCATTTTATCAAGGAAATCGCCTACCAGCGTTTGACCGATCATTTCCGGGTTGCCACCCTCGATGGTTTTGGCGTCGAGGATCAAACCCTGGCCATCGGCGCCGCCGGCGCGCTCCTGTACTACCTTCATGAAAACCAGAAATCATCCCTGCCCCAGATTGTAAAGCTCTCGCGCTTCGAGGCCCGTAATTGCCTGTATCTGGATGCCACCACCCGCCGGAACCTCGAGCTGATCGAGAATATCCACGGCGCCGAATCCAAAACCCTTTACTGGGTGATGAACAACTGCCTGACCCCCTTCGGCAAACGCCGCCTGCGCACCGATATTCTTGAACCCGCCATTGACCGCGGCTGGATTTCGAAACGGCTGGACGGAGTCGAGGAATTGAAAAACAAGGAATTTCTGCGCCAGGAACTCCGCGCCCGCCTGCGCACCCTGCAGGACGTGGAGCGCATCACCACCCGCTTGCTGTGCCAGCGGGTGACGCCGCGGGAGTTGATCGTGCTCAAGGAATCGCTTGTCGCCTATCCTGCCATCAAAGACCTGATGGAACATTGTCAGGCGCCTATCTTGAACGATATTCATGCCGCCATCGGCGATTTTCAAGATGTCACGGCCAAGATTGAAAAGGCCATCACGGACGAACCGCCCGCGACGATTGACGAAACCGGCGTGATTCGTGACGGTTACGCACCAGCCCTGGATGAACTAAGGCAGATCGCGCGCGGCGGCAAAGACTGGCTGTTAAAACTCCAGGCGTCGGAACGAGAAAAAACCGGCATCAGTTCGCTTAAAGTCGCCTACAATTCGATTTTCGGTTATTACATCGAAGTGACGAAACCAAATTTATCCCTGGTTCCGCCGCATTACATCCGTAAACAAACCCTGGTCAACGGCGAACGTTTCTACACGCCTGAATTGAAAGAGTATGAAGAAAAAATCCTGGGCGCAGAAGATAAAATCCGGCGCATGGAATACGAACTTTTTGTCGCCCTCCGCGAAGAGATCAGCCAGCGGGGCCAGGCGATCCTCGAAGCCACCCGGCAGATCGCGGTCCTGGATGTCTTGCAATCCTTCGCGGAAAACGCGGTTTTGTACAATTATGTCCGTCCGGCCGTGTCGGAAGACGAAAAAATCGTTATTCGGGATGGCCGCCATCCGGTCGTGGAAAAAATGCTGGAAAAAGGATCGTTCATCCCCAATGACATCCTGCTGGACCGCAACGAGAATCTGATTCTGATTATCACCGGTCCGAACATGGCGGGCAAATCAACTTATTTACGGCAGACCGCGCTGATCGTCATCATGGCGCAGACCGGCAGTTTTGTGCCGGCCCGGGAAGCTGCCATCGGCCTGGTTGATAAAATATTTACCCGCATCGGCGCCAGCGACGACATATCAAGAGGCGTGAGCACTTTTCTGGCGGAAATGATGGAAACCGCCAATATCCTTAACAATGTCACGGAAAAAAGCCTCGTCATTCTGGATGAAGTAGGACGCGGCACGTCGACCTACGACGGCCTGGCCCTGGCCTGGGCGGTCGTCGAGGAGCTTCACAATAACCGCCGGCCGCGCACGCTCTTTGCCACTCATTTTCATGAATTGACGCGGATACAGGATTTTTTAAGAAGCGTTAAAAATTATAACTTCCTGGTCAAGGAATGGGGCGATGAAGTGATCTTTCTCCGCAAAATCTCATCCGGCCCCAGCGATCAATCCTACGGCATCCAGGTTGCCCGGCTCGCGGGATTGCCGGATTCGGTGATAAAACGCGCTAAACAGGTCTTGAGGGAATTCGAGGAAGGCGAGGTTTTCAGCATGCGCAAATTGAAGAAAACCAAGGTCCGTCAGCAGGATTTGTTTGTAGATTCAGGTTAAACTAATTTAAACTTTTTGGTGTCTATATTATTAGAACATCTTTCCCCTCCCGGTCGTGGCCCTCGGGCCGCGGCCGGAGGGTTTTTTATGCTTAAATTTCAACATTTATTTATAAATCAGCTGATTTTTCATTGTAATTATTCCTGAGTTTGTTATCTCAATATTTTCAATATATTGCTGATCGTTGACTTTTAACGCAAATATACTATAATTTTCATCTTTACCTATTGAGCACTTCCTAAGGAGGCCTGATGAAAAAAGCTAAGGAACTTAAACCTTCCCAGTTGCGCTGGCAATGCGATCCGAAACTTTTAAAATTTAAAACCACGCACGAATTGACCACGTGCGAAGGCATTATTGGGCAACCCCGGGCCCTGGAAGCAATCAAACTTGGTTTGAATGTGAAATATCCAGGATATAACATTTTCATCACCGGTCCTGTGGGCACCGGCCGCACCACCGCCGTCACTAAACTGCTGGATGAATTGAAAACAAAAACCG
>CBFGIH010000194.1:0-3466 GCA_965648775.1 Caldifarciminota bacterium
TAAATCGGCACGCCGCCGGAGTTCAAAATCTCAATCTTGCGCTGGTCGTTGTCAATGCAGATTACATCATGGCCGATCTCGGCAAAGCAGGTTCCGGAAACCAGACCGACATAACCGGTGCCGATCATACATACTTTCATTTTGCCTCCATCTTATCCGGCGCTTTTCTTGCGCCAGGTTATAAAAAGGACCCCGCCCGGCAGCGACCAGAGAAAAACCAGGGCCGCGCAAACCAGAGAAATGGTAACAGCGGTTTCCCGGCTCAAGCCGGCGCGGGCAAAGAGCAAAACATAGGAATTTTCGCGGATCCCCAAACCATTCAAGGAAACCGGAATCATGGAAATCACGTTAATAATCGGGACATAGATGAAAAAAGGCAAGAGCCCTGTCTGGTAGTTGCCCAACCCCCGCAGGACAAAAAAGGGCGGCAAGGCTAAAAGGATCTGAATCAAAACCGATTGGGCTACACAGATAATAATCCGATCCAGAGATTCTCCGAAAGCATTCAGAGCGCGGTGCAAGCGGGTTAGACGCTCGCCCAGCCGGAAAAAGGCAAGACGCTCAAGCCCGGGGGCAATGATTCGGTAGGTCTTTTGGGAAAAAAGAAAAAAGGTGAGCAAGATCAGCCCGGCCAATCCGGCCACCATCAAGATCAAAAATTCGACCCGGTGCTGCGTGATGATCAGATAAATAACCGCGGTCAAGCCAAAGAGAAACAGCCCGATGAAACCAAGAATCCGATCGGCCAGGACCGCGGCTAAAGCGTCCGCTTTGCGTTCAGCCGGCGCTGAATATACCACTCTCATGACATCACCGCCCACAGTGGTCGGTAAAAAATTATTAAAGAAAACAGAGATGAAATAGATGATGTTCGTACGGAGAAAAGGGATTTGTAACTGTTTGTGCTCCAGCAGCACCTGCCAGCGCCAGGCGGAAACAACGATAAACGCAAAATAACACCCGAACGCCATCAGCAAATAACGAAGATCCAGGGCAGAAATGTTTCTCATGACCAGGCGCAGGTCCAACCGGACCAACAAATAGGCCATTAGCACAATGCCAACGGCGATTCTGAGCGCCGTGAGTATGTGTTTTTGCTTCACTTTTCTTCAATTCGGTCCAGGACCACCCGAATCGCTTCGCCGATCAAACCGAGCGCAAAAAGCAGGATTCCGGCCAGTATCAAAAGGATGACTAAATACAGCAGCGGCCGGAAACCGTGTCCGGCCAGACGCAGAATAATGGCCACAATCCCGGTCAAGAAACCGAGCAACATTGAAACTATCCCCATGGTTCCAAAATAAAGCAGTGGTTTTTGAAGAAACGACAGTTGAAATTTCACCGACAGCAGATCGAAGAATCCAACCAGGATGCGCCCCTTGCCCTGATATTTCGGCAAACCGAACCGCCTCGGTCGGAGATCAACCTTGACTTCATCAATACGAAAGCCGTGGGCATGGGCTAACGGCACGATGTACCGATGCCATTCTTTGCGCAGATGTATCGTTTCCAGGACTTCGCGTCGGAAAGCCTTGATTGCGTTCATGTCGTGGACCTTTAAACCGAACAGCCACCGGCCGCAGTGGTTATAGACGGCGGAGACGAATTTTTTTTCATATGGACCCTGTTTCCAGCCGGTGGCAACATCGGCGCCGCGTTCAATGAGTTCCACCAGCCGCGGAATGTCGTTGACATCATATTGCAGATCAGCATCGAAAATGACCAGGATATCACTTCGCGCGATCTTGGCGCCGGTTACGATCGCCTGGGTTTTGCCCAGGTTTCTACTGTGCCGGGCGGTGCGCAGATATGACCGGTGAATCCTTTCAATCTGTTCAAAGGTGCGGTCCCGGGAACCATCATCAATAATGATCACTTCGTAATCTTTGCGATCCTGGAGAAAACGATCAAATTCTTCGATTAACAGGGGAATATTCTCAGCTTCATTGAAAGCGGGCACGAGAATGGAGACTCTCATGATCATAATGTCATATTATATCCATTTTCCGGCTGGTTGTCAAATAGTATCCCCGGGGATGGTTCTGATATTGACAGGCTGATGGAAATCCGTTAAAATGGTTCCGGGTGTTTATGAACCGCGACGATTGTTGTCAGCTAATGCCGATTTTTTTAGATTATGTCAAGAAAGAAAAAAACTTCTCGCCGCACACCCTGCGCGCCTACCGCAGCGATCTAAGGCTTTTTTTTGATTTCTTAAAGGATCAAGGATTGATCACCGTTGACCGCGCGGCGATCACCCAATTTCTTTCGAGTCTTTACCGTTACGGCCTGGATCGACGCAGCGTGGCCCGGAAGTTATCCACTCTGAAATCTTTTTTCAAAGCGCTGATCCGCCTGCAGTACCTTGACGCCAATCCGGCTGCGCTGATCCGCACGCCCCGCATGAAAAAACACCTGCCCGGTTACCTGACCCTGCGCCAAATCGAAGAAGGACTGACCATTGACGATCCTCGCGACCGCGCGATTTTTGAAATTCTTTACTCCTGCGGACTGCGGGCTTCGGAACTGGTCGGCCTGAACCGGGATGACCTCAACCTGGAACGCCAGGAAGTCAAAATCCGGGGTAAAGGCAGCAAGGAACGTATTGTACCGATCGGCGCACCAGCTTGTCAAGCCCTGGAAATTTATCTGCGAAATCGCCCCGTCGAGCCTCCGGCTCTGTTCATCAGTCAGCGTGGACAACGTTTGACGACCCGCTCTCTGCAACGCATCATCCGTAAATCTCTCCGCCGGGTGGCCCAGGTCGCTGGCACCAATCCCCACATTCTGCGCCACACTTTCGCCACGCATCTGCTTGAACGAGGAGCGGATCTGAGAGCCGTGCAGGAACTGCTCGGCCATGCCTCACTTTCTACGGTCCAGATCTATACCCATCTCACGACAGAACGGCTCAAGAAAATATACCGCCGATCGCATCCCCGGGCAGAATGATGAAGGTTTTGATTTTACCGTGCTCGAAAACAAGAAAAATAATCTTCCGGCTGCGCCCGGTTATGTTCATTTTACTAATTATCACACCTCAATGCCGGGAAGATAATATCTTCCGGGGCATTGAACACGGCAGCGATCACCTGATTGTCCGAGGATCATACGACGGAACTGCCGACTACCTCGGCGACGGCGCCGGCCAGGAAAAAGTCCTGGCCGATTACCGGCACCGTATCGAATCAAAAATTAATTATTTACCGGGGATCGTACGGCAACATTTTGCCGCCAAAACCGATTTGCGTTTTGAATATAAGATGGCCTTATGGGACCGCGACCGGCATTATCTTGTTCTGCGTTACTATGCACCGATTCCCACCGATTCGATCATCGCCGGCTACCAAATTTTCTTCGTCGGCGACGACCGCCGTGTCCGGTTGGTCAAAATCTTTGTATCCGAGGTGCCGCTTGAATAACCTGTTCATTCTGATCCTGATTCTAAATTCCAGTCCCGATCCAT
>CBFGIH010000195.1:0-3445 GCA_965648775.1 Caldifarciminota bacterium
GCATGATGCCCGGCGTGCAAAAGGCAAAAGTCCTGGCCCGGATCATCATGACCCCTCAAAATGCCTATCTGTTGAAAAACGCGCTGGAAGAAAATATCAAAAAATATGAAGAACGTTTTAGCAAAATTAAAATCTTCGGCAAAGAACCGAAAGAAATCGGTTTTAAACCTGCTCCTTGATTTCGCCCGCCGCCGGCCGGAAAAGATATATCTCGTCGGCGGCGCGGTCCGGGATATAATCATGGACCGATTCCCGTCCGATTTCGACGTAGCCGTGGAGGGGCCGATTGAACCGGTGGTACAATTTTTTTGCGCCCAATTAAAGGTCAATCCCCTGCGCCATGACCGTTTTGGAACCGCCACTTTTCGGGGAGAAACCGAGCAAATTGATATCGCCCGCACTCGTTCTGAAACTTATCCCGCACCGGCAAAATTGCCCGTCGTCACTTTTAATTCCATCCAGAGCGATCTGCGGCGCCGGGATTTTTCGATCAACGCCATTGCCTTATTGATTAATCACGACCGGCCGGGATTGATCCTGGATCCCTTTCGGGGTATTGACGATATTAAACATAAATTGATCCGGGTTCTCCACCAGCGGAGTTTCATCGACGATCCGACAAGGATTTTCCGCGCGTTACGTTACAAAAACCGCTTTGGTTTTACGATTGAATCAACCACCAAACATCTCCTCCGCCAGGCACTTGACCTGGGTATGATTGACCTTTTGTCGGGCCAACGAATAATGAACGAGTACCGGCTGATTTTTCGCGAAAATGATTACCTGAAAACATTGCGCGATTTGAGCCGCCTTAAAATTCAAGATTTTCCCGCGAACCGATATAAGATTTTAAGCCGTTTAGGCGATTTAAAGATTTATTATTTTTTGAGTCAGACCCGTAAATTGTCCTGCCCCCTTTCAACTGATGAGAAAAAAATAGTCCAGGATTTTAAGAATGTTAAACGTCTTCTTCGTCTTTTAACCATCGTGAAAACGAACAGTGATATTTTCCGGCTTCTTTCCCGTTTTTCCTTACCGGTCGTTAAATGCCTGCCCGCTTTTGACCGGCAGGCAACCTTAAAAGTAAAAACATACCTGAAACTTATTCACTCAAAACCTCTTATCGACGGCCACGATCTTAAGCGTTTAAATCTCCCTCCCGGACCAGGGTACCGCCGCATTCTTGAGCGCCTTTTTTTTCTTCAGCTCGACGGCAGAATCCGGACCAAAAATGAAGCACACAAATGGTTAGAACATGTTCGGCCATGATTTATTGATCATCTTTCTTTCCCTGCCACCCTTGCTCCTGGCAGTGTCCGGCCATGAATTTTTTCATGCTTATATCGCCCTGCGCATGGGTGACCCCACGGCCAAGTATGCCGGCCGGCTGAGCTTTAATCCCATCCGCCATATCGATCCGCTGGGGTTAATTGCTTTGCTCCTATTTCATGTTGGCTGGGCAAAACCCGTTCCGGTAAATCCCCTGCACTTTAACAATTACCGGCAAGGAATGTTCTGGACCACGATTGCCGGCCCTTTAGCAAACCTCATCATGGCCGTGCCTTTCGGTCTGTTAATAAGATTGCTGCCGCCCCATCCCGGCAATAATTTCATTCTGCCCCTGTGGCTTATGGCCCAACTGGGCCTGAGTTACAATTTGATCCTGTTTGCTTTCAATCTTATCCCCATCCCTCCCCTTGACGGATCTAAGGCTCTTTTCAGCATCTTGCCCAACCGTTTTGCGGCACTGGAATCCTGGCTGAGCCGTCACGGTTTTTTCATTCTTATTGGATTGATTCTGTTCGAGCAGCTAACAGGCCTTCCGATCTTCTGGGGATGGATAAATCCAATCAAAAATATCATCGGTCGACTGCTGGCGGGAATGCCGCCCTTGCTGTAGGAGGAAATAATGAAAAGAATCGTCTTCTTCGCGGTTATCACGCTGGCCATTATCTTTGGCCTCGGGATAACGGCTTACATCGCCCTTTCGTCGTTCCTGACGCCCGCCCATATCCGCACTTTTGCTCAAAAAACGGTTTCGGACGCCACCCAGCAACCGGTGGAAATTGGCGCCGTGCACCTGAAATTTGGGTTCAAGATCGGTATTGCCGTTGATGCGGTCCGGGTACCGAACCCGCCCGGTTTTCCTGGGGGCGGGATGCTTTCGATCAGCCGCGTCACCATGAACCTAAAACTTCTGCCCCTGCTCAAACGACGCATCGTCATTGGCAGCATTGATATTGACGGGCTTGAGGCAAACATCATCCGCAATCGTAACGGACAGTTAAATCTCATCCCGTTAATTCCCCGCGAAATCAAAGGCCCGGCTTGGTCGTGGTCGCTCTCTTCAATAGGATTGCACCGGGCGCGCGTTGCGTTTCGGGATGAAAAAACTGGTGTCGTCTATGCAACCCGTGACATCAACGAGCAGATATCGTTCACCGGGCAAAAAATCGCCGTGGTTGGTTACTTGACCGCGGTGGTGCCGGCTCCTTACGTGTCACCCGAATTGAATATCAAAATTAAGAACGATTGCACGTACGACACCGTCCGCCATGACCTGGAGTTCAAAGCGGTTGATCTTGAGCACCCAGCAATCCGTGCGCACGTTGCCGGTCTGATAAAAAAGTTGAATCAGTTTGATCTCAAATCCGAAGCGGCGTTTACCGATCTCAACCAACTTATTCCTCTCCTGCCGGCGGCAAATCGGCCCAAACGTCTGGCCGGTGCTGTCAACACGAAACTGGACATAACCGGTTTCCTCTCCAACCCTCAGCTGCGGGGCAAAGCCGAATTAACCGGGGTCACGGTTGAATTGCCGGGACTGGGCAAACCGCTGGAAAACATAAACGGCGTCATCGTCTTCGACGGTTCCTCCCTTTCCCGGATTGATCTTCTCGGCCAGGTGGCCCTGCTGCACTTTAAGGTCACCGGCGCAATGACCAGCTTTAAATCGCCCGTTCTGAACCTGGAAATTCGTGCCGACGGTGATCTCAAAGACCTTAAAGATCTCTTCCCGGGTAATCAAAACGCATCCCTGACCGGTCCCTTTTCGGTTTCCGCCGTGATTAAAGGCCCCGCGGCTGATCTGTCTTACCGAGGCGAAATAACCGTCAATAACGGGGTTCTCAGCAACATTGGATTCGCGCAGCCGCTCACGAACTTCCGCCTGCAGGCGACCTTGCAAAACAAGGCGGTTCTCATCAAAGAATGCGCCGGCAACATCGGTCGAAGCGATTTCCGCATCACGGGCACGGTTCCCGATATTAAAAAACCGGTCGCGCAAGTCAACTGGGTTTCGATGTTTATCAACCTCGATGAAATACTGCCTAAAATCAAACCGGGGACCGCAGCGGCTGGCCCACCCTTGCCCTTGATGATTCAGGGTACGGCGCAGATCAAAAAGCTGCAGGGGCTGGACCTGGATTTTTCGAACATCTCGTCT
>CBFGIH010000196.1:0-305 GCA_965648775.1 Caldifarciminota bacterium
GAAAAAAGTCACATTTTTGCCTTCAAGCAGGCCGGCGTGGGCCACCATGATGCCCGAAGAGACTACGCCCTGACCGCCAAAACCCGCAATGATGATTTCCCTGGTCATTTTGCCTCCTTGCCTTTGTTGCGGTATTCACCCAGCGGGTAATACTTGCTCATCACTTCCTCTACCCATTTTTTTGAATCAACCGGCGTCATGCCCCAGCCGGTCGGGCACAAGGACAGGATTTCCACCAAACTGAATCCCGTGTTGTCAATCTGGTTTTGGAAAGCGGTTTTGATCGCTTTCTCTGCTTTCAGAAC
>CBFGIH010000196.1:322-3437 GCA_965648775.1 Caldifarciminota bacterium
TGCTTGGGTGAGTGTACGGAAACCCGTTCCAGATAATACGGTCCGTCCAGCCCGGCGAGCAGTTCGCAGACCTTAATCGGGTAGCCCTGCTTGCTGACATCCCGGCCTTTGACCGAAGTGGTAGAGCGCATGCCGGGTAAGGTGGTCGGCGCCAGCTGACCACCGGTCATGCCGAAGATCGCATTGTTGATGAAAATCACGGTGATATTTTCGTTGCGGGCGGCAGCATGAATAATCTCGGCTGTGCCAATCGCCGCGAGATCGCCGTCTCCTTGGTAACTGAAAACGATGCATTCGGGCCGAGCCCGCTTCATTCCCGTGGCCACCGCTGGTCCCCGGCCGTGCGGCGGTTGAATCATGTCGCAGTTGAAGTACTCATCCGCGAAGACCGAACAGCCGACCGGCGCAATGCCGATGGCCTTTTCTCGGATGTTCAGACTGGCTAAAACATCGCCGACAATGCGATGCACGATGCCATGGCCGCAGCCCGGACAGTAACGTTGATTAACGGATGTCAATCCGTTTGGTCGTCCAAAAAGCAGTTTCATTTTTTACCTCCGGCGATGCTGCGGATTTTTTCCAGGATTTCATTCGGCGTGGGAATGCCGCCACCAGGTCGTCCATGAAAATGAACTCTGATCTGGCCCTCAGTGGCTAATTTAACGTCATCGATCATCTGCCCCATGGACATTTCTACCACAAGCATGTCGTCAGCCCGCTGGCTCAATTTCGCCATGATATCTTTGGGAAAGGGCCAGAGGGTAATCGGCCTTAAAAGACCCGCCTTGATACCCTGTTCCCGGGCCAGGCGCACCGCCGCCCCGGCCACGCGGGCACAGGTGCCATAGGCGACGACCACCAGTTCGGCGTCATCGCACTGACGCTCCTGGTAGCGTTGTTCGTTTTTCATGATCGGTACATATTTCTCGTGCCAACGGCGCCAGTTCCACTCCTCAAGTTTACCAGGCGCCAGATCGTAAGATCGAACCACTCTTCGTTCCCGGCCCTGGCAGCCGGTCAGCCACCAGTCCTGGGCGGGAATCGTTTTTGGATCAATCGGTTCGTAATTCAGTTCGACCGGTTCCATCATTTGGCCGAGCATGCCGTCAGCCAGAATCATGACCGGGATCCGGTATTTTTCCGCCAGGGCATAAGCAAGTTTGGGAAATTCGAACAACTCCTGCGCAGAATCGGGAGCGAGGACAATGGTGAAGTAGTCACCATGACCGCCGCCCCGGGTTGCCTGGTAATAATCCGCCTGGGAGGGTGCGATGTTGCCCAGGCCCGGTCCGCCCCGGACGACATTCGCAACTAGAACCGGAATGTCTGCGCCGGCAATGTACGAAAGACCTTCCTGCATCAAGCTGATTCCCGGCGAAGATGATGAGGTCATGACGCGGATGCCAGTGGCGGCCGCGCCGAACAGCATGTTGATTGCGGCTAATTCACTTTCGGTTTGAATGAATACGCCGCCGGCCGCGGGCATGCGCACTGACATGTATTCCGGTATTTCATTTTGAGGAGTGATCGGATATCCGGCGAAGAACCGTCCTCCGGCATAGATCACCCCTTCCACCAAAGCGTGATTGCCTTTCATTAAGAGTTTTTCGGCCATTGGTTTCTCCTATTTATAGACTTCAATCGCCGGTTCCGGACAGACCTTGAAGCAATAACCGCAGCCGATGCACTTGGTCATGTCCGTGACCACGGCCGGATGGTAACCGCTGGAGTTGATTTTGTCCGGAGACAAAATCAGGATATTGACCGGGCAGACATTGTCGCAGCACAAACCGCAGCCTTTGCAGATGTTCTCGAAAATCTTGACTTCAGCCACTATACCTCCTTAATATTGGCGAGGATTCAATCCTCAATAATAAAAAGCATAAATCATTACAATTTGACTTTGATGATACGCTTTTGATCGGCATAAAATAATCTGCCGTGAAACCTATTTTATTATATGTATCCGGTGATTAAAGTCAATATTTGTTGAATAAAAGACCTCAAAAAACCATTGACAAACATTATTATATTAATATAATTTTTAATAAAAGCATAATTTATTACCTGGAGGTGCATGGCAAAATTTACTAACGTGGGTATCAAAGGTTAAAAATCAAATCAGGAGGATGAACATGAAACAGTTGTTAGCGATTGCGGGTCTGGTCTTGCTTTTAGTCATGACCGGCTGCGCCAAAAAGGCGGATGAGGTAGAATTAAAAAACGCCGAGACTCTGACCGAGGGATTGTTGCAGTGCCGGTCTAATGTTTACGCCCAGAGCAGCTACGCGGGTTCGAGTCAACATCCGTTGCCCGCGGCACCGCCCTGGCCATGGTTAGGGCCGGATCAGTTTGCCAACATTCCCGAGGGCACCCAGACGTGGTATTACCACTTCGCCACGCGGTTAGACAGCGCGGGCGCCACGATCGATTCCATCCAGTGGTTGATGATGCTGACGCCCGATATCTGGCAGGACACCATCCCTGATTCCTGTTTTGTGACCCTGGTTGATTTCTGGCTCTGGCGCAAGACAGCAAGCGATATTTGGTGGCATTTTAATCTGAGCATGTCGCCTAATGACACAATCCATATCAGCGGCGCCATGAAGTGGCATTACCAGACAACCTGGCTCAACTATGCTTATACGGTCAGCACTGACACCTCTGTCACCAAAGACGGCGTGATTGACGTCACGACCTCGGACGACATCAAGCTCAGCGCCCATTTCGATTTCATCGCCGACGGCTCGGGCACGGGCTGGGGCAAGTACCAGGACTTCAAGTTCGTGGAATGGGTTTTTTATGCCCAGCCCGATCCCCAGGGTTATGAGGGTTACTATACTTTAGCCAGCGAAAATTGGAAGGTTAAGCACTACTTCCCGGAACAGCCGGGCGCGGCGTTCTAACGCGATCACCATTATGCAAAAACGGGGGACCCTGGCTCCCCCGTTTTTGTTTGTAAAATCCATAACTCCTTTTCTTTTAAAGACCCGCGCGCGGTGAGCAGGATTCGGCAGCGGGAGAAAAAAGGGAATTATTGGTGGTTATTGATTTTCCTTTCGGGCTAATTATAATTATTCATGAAAAAGATTATTTACTTAGCGATTATCATCTC
>CBFGIH010000197.1:0-3418 GCA_965648775.1 Caldifarciminota bacterium
AACCCGTAGTGCCATCCGGCTGCGCTGGGTCACGTTGTAGAAGAAAGTGACCCGGTTCCGGCTGGGGTTGGGTGCGACCACGAGCCGGCGGCTGCCCATGTCGGGAATATTATCAAATTCCGCCACAGGCACGATCCAGTGCCGCATGCGCGGGATCTTGGTCGTGAACTTGATCGCCCGGCCGTTCTCGACCGGCAAAGAACCGGTTTCGTAGAAGAGTTTGTTGAAGAGATAGGTCAGGCCGACTATCTTGAGCGAGTCCTGCTGACCGATGGTGCAGCTGGTCGGTTCCGTCACGATCTTGTACTGACACACGATATCATTGCAGCCGAAACGGCCAGCAGTAGTGGTATCGTAGATGATCGCTTCAAAGACCCGGCGGTTGCCCAGCGCGCCGGAGGCCGAATCCCATTCCACGATGAACCTTCGGTTCGCCGCGTCATTATAATACCACCAGGAAGCGGGCGAGGCCGTGTTCAAGGTGTCCCAGAAGACCGCGATATGATTGGGCACGGTTAGCTGGTTGCCGTAGTCAACGATCTTGGGCAGCATGCTGTTGTGCGCAACCGTAACGGTCTGGGTGCCGGGGCAGAACCAGCCATTGGAACAGACCGAGATGTTGGTGCCCGAACCGATCCGCCGGCCATAGTGGCGGAATGTCATCGGCAGCGCGACCTGAACCGTGACATTGCTGCCGCCGGTGCCGAGCGAAGTGCCCGGGCCGCCGTGCGTGGAGTTGATCTCCACCCAGTTATAAGTCGGCGCTTCCGTGTAAAGCGTATCCAGGTTGTCCAGCATGTAATAGCCGAAACTGTCCGGCCCGCCCACTGAGCCCATCTTGACCAGGAAGGTGAGGCTCTGCGTGTATGAACCAGCCGACAAAACCAGGGTGTAACGCACTGTATCACCCAGGTTAATGAGGGTGTCCGCGCGCAGGACAAAGGGATTGCCGGCGTTGTTGCCCCGGGCCTTGGCGGCGATCGTGCCGTAGCTGGCCAGCGAGTCAATGATCGTGATGTGGGGGTTGGTGGTGCGCAGAATGCCCGTGACATTCCCGGCGTTGCCCGAACCCGTGTTGACAATGGTGTCAATCAAGGTGATCGTCTCTGAGGGGTCAAAAAAGGAGTTCGCGTTGCCCGTGGGCGCTGGATCCTGGACCACATACCCGTCTTGTTCCGCGAGCATGAAATAAGGGCCACTGCCGGACGCCGGCACCTGGTTGATTGCCTGATAGACCCGGACCCGGCCCGCGCCGTACATGGTGTCTTTGCCGGTTGTGCCCAGATCCAGGGCCGTGAACTGCAGGATGCTGTCAACCTGCGCCACGGTCAGATTCGGATTCTTGGATAAGAGCAGAGCCGCGCAGCCCGTCATGCAGGGCGTGGCCATGGAGGTGCCGCTCATGGTCGTGTAACCGTTGGTGCTGGCATAGGAGCACGAGACGATGTTGACACCGGGTGCGGCGATGTCGGGCTTGAGAATGCCCGCACCAGGGCGCCAGCCGTAATCCCAGTACCACTGAGCGGTTTCCCAGCAGGACGGCCCGGTGGATGAAAAAGACGCAAGGGCATCGGTGTTGTCCGTGGCCGCGACCGAAATCGCTCCGCCCAGCCGGCCCTTGACTTCAGCCGGATGGTGCCAGGGCGGTGGTACGTCGCCCGGACAGCGCAGGTTATAGGGGGTGGGGCAGGTGCTGGAGCCACGTTCGTTGCCCGCGGCAATGAAATAGGGCATGCCGGCCAGGGCCACATTGGTAACGCACTTGCGCCATAAACTGCGGCGCGGCGTCCAGGCCACATACCAGCCCAGGGACATGGAAATGAGGTCTGCACCGTGGGTCGGGGCGGCGGGCGGAGAGATGACAAACTGAATCGCGTCCAGCAGGTTCTTTTCCGAGATCGTATCCGGCATGGGATAGGCGATGCTGGTGCGAACCCGGCAGACCATCAGCGAGCAAAGCGGGGCCATGCCGCAGGAATCACCAGCAGAGCCGTCCGAGCAAATGGTGCCGGAGCAGTGCGTGCCGTGTCCTGCCGCGTCCATGGGATCATTGGTGTTTAACTCGAAGTTCCAGCCATGCAGGGGATAAGCCGGATCGGTCCACATGTGGTTGCGCAAATCCATGTGATTGTAATTGCAGCCGGTGTCAATGATACCGACAATCACGCCAGAACCCTTGTAACCGGCGGTCCAGCAGGTGTCGGCGCCGACCTTGCGGACATTCCATTCCACGGTCCGGCTGGGATCACCCTTGAATTCAACCGGTTCGCCATCCACCAACAGCACGTTCTCGCAGATGATGTAAGGCGATTCGATATACTCGACGCTTGCTAATTCCGCAACCTGTGCTACGGCTTCCGGTGTGGCTTTGCAGTAGACCGCGTTCACAATCCACAGCGATGAAATGTCGGAAACCTGCTGGTCGCGCTGGGCCGCTTCCAGGACATTCATGACCGGTTTCTGGCTGATTTCGGATAGTGCTTTCAACTGCGCCATTACCGGGTAACGCTGTTCACGGCGGGGTAGATCCCGGGCTAAAAGGGCCAGATATTCTTCATCCGATTGGTCCTTCATTACCACCAGGATTTCCACCTGCTCGTTGCGGCGGGTGTTTTTAAGAATCTGTTCGAGCTGGGGACCGATCATGGCCTTGGCCTGAATCGGTACGAAAACTCCCAACACGAACAATGCTAAAACTGTATAACGCATAGCTCCTCCACTTGAGTGTTGCCGACCTTCCAAACACTCAATGTTTAAGTATATAAATAATTAAAAAAATGTCAACCGGAAAATGCTGATGGTGATTCTTGATTTTATTATGGTTTCGAATATAATAAGGCGGCTGCAGCGCATGGGAAATGGCTGCTGGCCTGATCAATGAAAAGAGGGTGAAACATGAGCGGAATTGTCGGGATCGTGAGCCGTAAGGAATGCCGGGATGATCTTTTTTACGCCGTGGATTATCATTCTCACCTCGGCGTGATGTACGGCGGCCTGGCCGTTGCCGACGGCAGGTGCACGCACAAGAAGATCCACTCCATCGCCAAAGCGCAGTTCAAATCCCGCTTTGCCGACGACCTGGATTACGCTCAGATGCGGGGCAATCAGGGCATCGGCGTCATCAGCGATCGTGACACCCAGCCCTTGACCATGAACCTGAAATTCGGTCAATATGCGATCAGCGGGGTGGGCTACATTGATAATCAGGAAGAATTGGTTGCGCGGCTGATCCGGGAAGGTGCAGTATTCACGGAAACCACTAACGGCCGGATCAATCAAATTGAGCTGGTCGGTCACCTGATCAACCGGGGCGATGATCTGATTGACGGTATCGAATACCTGCACCGCCACATCCACGGTTCAATGTCGCTGGTGCTCATGGGCAAAGAAGGAATCTATGCCTGCCGCGATATGTACG
>CBFGIH010000198.1:0-3401 GCA_965648775.1 Caldifarciminota bacterium
TTGTTGCAGGAAGCGGCGGATGCGTGGAAAACCCACAGTGATTTCTTCAAACTCCAGCGGGTCAGCCCAACCATCACAACCTCCTCTGCCGCATATCAATTCTCCCGGTCATAATCCAAAAAGCGCCAGCACTAAACCAATTACTGCCAGGCCGGAAACCGTGTTCCAGAAAAAATGGAGAGCCTGGTCAATCCGAAAACGAGGATTGGTGTTTTTGATTAGAATCAACAACACGAAGATAACAAGGAATTTGGGCAGTGCCCACCAGCTGGCAAAACCACCCCAGAGGACGCTGAGGAAAAATAGCGGCAACACGAAGAGCATCATGGCCCGGGTGAGCCGGAAAAACGCCAAGCCCAGGCCAGAATATTCAATAAACGGACCAGCCATGATTTCCTGTTCAGCTTCCGCCGCATCAAAAGGAACAATGCCGAGTTTGGCCGCGATCACCATGATCAGCACCAGCGCGGTGATCGCACCGGAAAAAGAATACAAAAACGGCCTGGTGCCATGCTGCGCCATGATGATCTCGCCCAATTTGATGGCGCCGTCGGCTTTGACGACGATGGCGGCGACCGCGATTAAAAACGGAACTTCATAGCCGAAATACATCATCATTTCGCGGGACGCGCCGACGCTGGCCAGCGGATTGCGCGCGGCGGTCCCGGCCAGAAAAACACCGATGGTCGGCAGGGCAAACAAATAAACCAGCACGATCAGGTCGCCGACAAAGCCCAGGCGCGGGTAAAAATTCATCAACCAGATCATCACGGCGATGATCGTCATGACCACCGTGCCCAATAGGGGTGCCACCAAAAATACCGCGGTGGCACTGCCCTGCGGCACGAACATTTCTTTGCCGAACAATTTTAACAAATCGGCGAAGGGTTGATACCAGGGCGGTCCTACGCGCCACTGCAGCCGGGCGGTCAATTTCCGATCGAGCCAGGAAAGCAGCAGACCGACGGTAGCTGTAAAGAGGAAGCCGGGAAAAATCAGCAGGCCGAAAATCAGTTCCGGGGCATTCATCCCCGTCTCCGGAAAAATTCATCACGCGACAATGTGCGGACACCGACTTCATGCTTTTTTATTTCTTCTTCGCTTAAGAATTTCAAGGCGCCGGAGGAGCAGGCGGACACGCAGCGAGGTCCGGCCAAGCGGTCCTGGCATAAATTGCATTTCTGCGAGATGTGTCGCACCAGCTCGGCATCGATCACGCCAAAAGGACAGGCCAGGGCACAACTAAGACAACCGGTGCAGATCAGTGGCCGGCGCATGACTAACCCCGTAACCTCATCTTTATAAATC
The DNA here is from genome assembly GCA_965648775.1 of Caldifarciminota bacterium. Classification (GTDB taxonomy): domain Bacteria; phylum Hydrothermota; class Tepidihabitantia; order SM23-42; family JAOAFX01; genus CBFGIH01. The sequence continues at coordinate 1,309 of CBFGIH010000198.1, forward strand.
GCCTCCACCGGACAGGCTGCCCGGCAAAGCGGCTCAGAACAATGCCGGCAGGCCATGGGCAAATTGGCCAGATCGGCAAGCTGCCCGCATTTGATCCGGGATTCACCGTGAAACGCTGCTTTGCAGGCCGCTTCGCAGGAACGGCAGCCACAGCACAGATCAAGATCCAGGACTATTCTTTTCGGCATAGCCCCACCCGCGTGGGCAGGAAAAAAACATAGCCTTCGTCCAGTTCGTGTTCAAAAAGGATTCTGGTGACTGCGGTTTCCGCTGGCACGCTGACGACGCCTGGCGGCAGCCGCGCGCTGAGTTCGACCGGCAATTCGAGCTCAGCGGCGGAAGAAGTGATGACCGCCTGATCACCGGGCAAAAGCCCCAGTTGTCGGGCATCAGCAGGATTGATGAAAATCCGCTCGCGAGACCAGACTCCCATAAAATCAAATGCCGCGTTTTCGCCGATCAGGGTGAAAGCGGCCTTACGACGAGAACGGACGGGTGAACGGAGGCGCGCGACCCGATCCGCGATATTAATCCCGGGCAAGGCAGCTGGTGCCGGTGCGCGGTTTTCGGAAAAAGCGGACTTGAATCTGGCAAGGATGGAGCTGATCGGCCGGCTGCCGCTGGCCGGCGTCAGGGCATGTTCGACGCAGCGCGGGCCGAAGGTGGTGAAAACCGTGCCGCTTTTTTCCATCTGCGCAGGAACCGGCACGGACAAAAATCCCGCACCGGCCCAGGGAATGAAGGAAATGACTTCCGCGTTTTTTAAATACTTCTGAAGTGCCGGATAGCCAGTGGGGAAAATTTCGCCGAAATTGATTACATAACGGATGGTGCGTTTTTTAACGCCGGTCAGCACATCCGTTATCCGCGACCAGCCTTGCCAGGCGGCGTGCCCCGCAAAAGGAACCACCTGGATTTTCTTCATCTCCCGCCATTGCGCCAGGGCCGCATAGAACAGCAGGGGATCCCGGGTGCGTCCGAAAGCCAAGCAGGTAAAAATCCGGGCTTGGTTTTCGGGGGTCAAGACCGACGACAATTCCCGGATGCGGTCAGCAGGAATGCCCAGGTCGTCCGCCGGCTCCAGCTGACCGGCCAGCGCCAACAAGATCAGCGGTTCGTAACCAACGGCGGAACGCAGAAAATCCGTGGCGAATTTGGCGGTGTAAGAATTCACGCTGTCAATGACAATGAGACGATGCTTGCGGTCCTGATAACGCCATTCAATCAGCGGCTTGGACATCATGGGAAAACGGTGAAAAAGATCGCCCACCACCATGACCGTCTGGGTCATTGCCAGTTGACTGAGTTCAAAAGCCGGCTCAGCATGGAAAAATGGACTCAGCACGGTTTCCGGCTCCAGGTATGATGAAGCGAAGTATCCGATGCCAAGCCCCGCGGCAAAGGCCGCGAGTTCCTCATGCTCTTCGCGGGTTAAGTTGCGGTCAAAGGTGATGGCGGTGCGCTCCGGGCGCTTGAGCGCTTTTTTCATTGTCGCCTGAACTTCATCCCAGGAAACGATGCGGCGGTCGCGACGAGGCATGCTCAAACGCCTTGGATGATTCAAATACACCGCCGCCGCGCTGCCACGGGGACAAAGCCGACCCTGGTTGTTCCGGCCGTCAGCTGGATAATCAACCGCTATCATGTCCGGTTCCTGACAAACCAGATCGAGATCGCAGGCGTAACTGCAGAAAGTGCAGGTGGTTCTGATCGTAGTCCGGCTGCCGGGATCAATGCGATTCACAAGAAAGGATCCTCAATTTCCTTGACCAAATCCCAGGTCAGGACCGGCCCATCCTTGCAGCAATAGTATTTACCCACCCGGCAATGGTTGCATTTACCAATCCCGCAAGACATGTTCTTTTCCATGGATAAATAAATGTTGCGGTCTTCAAAACCGGCCTGGACCAAACGCTGGGTGGTAAAACGCATCATCAAAGGTGGTCCACAAACGATCGTCGGCGTGGTCTTCACGTCCACCGGAATCTGGTCCAGAATCGTGGTTACGACCCCGACCCGGCCTTTCCATGTTTCATCGCCGACGTCCACCGTGACGAGAATATCCACCTGCTCTATTTTCTGCCATTTGGGTA
>CBFGIH010000199.1:0-3378 GCA_965648775.1 Caldifarciminota bacterium
GTTCCTGGCCACCGCTCAAAGCATCCAGACTCCGGATCAGGGCATAGGTGATAGCGTTATACAGGTAAAATACGCCGTCATTGCCTCTTAAAACCAGAAAAGTCAGATCGCAGTTGTATGCGTCCGCCTTGGCGTATTCATTCTCGATGCCGTTGCCGGAATAATTGTCGATCTCGCGGTCCGTAATTCGCACCAGGGTCGCGCCGTAAAGGGAATCCGTAAAATTCGCGCCCTTGTCCGGTAATTCCGGCTGGTGGGAACATGATACCGCCATGACCGTTAAACTGGTGGCAATGATCAAAATGCACCTTCTCATTTTTTTCTCCTTTTAATATCGTTATGGTCAGATTATAGGCCTGTAACCGATTTCGTCAATCATATCTTACGGACACGCAATCGCCATTGACAAATTCCTTTTTCCGGATATTCTTGCCCCGCTTTTCATCTCTTATGAAAAACGACTTGCTCAAAAAATTGCCGGCAATCAATATTGGACTGGTAGGCGCGGGTACCGTCGGTGGCGGCGTCCTGAAACTCTGGCGTGAGCAGTCCGGCTCTTGCCAGCGCGATCTCCGCGTGCCGATAAAAATTACCCACGTGGTCAATCGCCATCTGGAAGTTCTCCGGGAATTGCCGATTCCGCCGGATTGCATTGCGACTCAGGATGTCCACGCGGTCATCGACAATCCCGATATTCAGATCCTGGTCGAACTCGTGGGTGGGGTAACCTTTGCGCGAGATCTTATTCTGGCGGCCCTGAAAAAAGGCAAACAAGTGATCACAGCGAATAAACAGCTGATCGCAGAACACGGTTCGGAAATTTTTCACGCAGCCGAAGCGGCTGGCGTTTCAATTTACTTCGAGGCCGCGGTCGGCGGCGGCATTCCGATCATTAAAACCATCCGGGAAGCTATGGTTGCCAACAATTTTCTTTCGGTTTTATCCATCATCAACGGCACCTGTAATTACATTCTTACCCAGATGTCGCAGCGAAATTTGCCTTTTGAAACCGCCCTGCAGGATGCTCAGCAGGCGGGTTTCGCGGAAAAAGATCCGACCCTGGATATCGGCGGTCATGATTCCGGCCATAAAATCGCCATCATGGCCTCTCTCGCCCATGGTTGTCACGTACCTTATGACCGAATTTATGTTCAGGGAATACGAAAAATCACAGCCGAGGACTTACGTTATGCCCGTCACCTGGGATACACAATTAAATTGCTAGGCATAATCAATCTTTGCCCTGATGGCCAGCTCGATGTGCGAGTCCATCCCGCCATGCTTCCCCACGCGCACATCCTTTCATCAGTCAACGGCGTCTACAATGCGGTGTGGATCAAGGGCAGTGCTGCCGGCAGTATCCTCTTGTACGGCCACGGCGCCGGCGCCATGCCCACCGCCTCAGCCGTGCTCAGCGATATCATCGACTGCGCCCGCGACCTGATCAATGGCGTACGCCGCCGCATACCCATGAATTATTACACGGAAAGGAATCTGGCCCGCATCCTGCCCATGGAGGAAATCTCGACCCGCTATTATTTCCGCTTCTCGGTCGTGGACCGGCCCGGCGTCCTCGCCGGTATCACCACGGTTTTGGGAAGAGAGCAAATTGCCATTGCCTCGATGATCCAAGAAGAAGATTCCCCGCCCGGCTATGTGCCCGTGGTAATCATAACGCACTATGCCTGTGAACAAAATGTCCGCAAGGCCATCGCGGAAATCGACCAATTGGATTTTGTGCGGGCACCGACTCAAGTCATAAGAATCGCATCTTAAAAATTCACGGCCGACGTTGCCCTTGTCAAGAAATCAGCCGTGCAGCAGCAAAACGGCGTCACCTTGACGCGCAGGAATAAAAATATTATACTCCGGCATGTTTTATAAAACCTGCTTGCCTTTAGTCCGCTGGTGGTGGTTCGCCAACGATCTTAAAAAAAGCGAAATCGCAGTGCAGCTGGACTGGATAAAACAAAATAATTTTGGCGGTGTGGAAATCGCCTGGGTATATCCCCAGCCGGGCCAGCCGCGCGGCCCCCAATGGTTAAGCGCGGAGTGGTCGGACCTGGTCGCCTTCGCCAAGAATTATTGCGACCGGCTCGGACTGTCCTGCGATTTTACCTTTGGCACGGCCTGGCCGTTCGGCGGCACCATGGTCGCGGCCGAGGATGCCAGCCGGACCTGGCATGGCCTTTCGCCGGCGCGGTTGGAAAAATCATGGGAGGAACCAGAACGGGGTTACATTCTCAACCACCTTGACCGCCAGGCGTTAATCCGCTACGGTAAGGTCATCGGCCGCGGCCTGGAACCAGCCCTGACCGGTTCCCGATCCGGGCTGTTTTGCGATTCCTGGGAAGTGCCGGGCACGATCCTCTGGACTGAAGGCCTGGCCGAACGTTTCCGGGAAAAATTCGGTTATGATCTTTGTCCCTATCTGCCGGATCTTGAACGGCATCCGGATGTCCGCTATGACTACCGGAAATTACTCAGCGATTACGTGCTCAATGAATTTTATGCGCCTTTTTCCCGCATCTGCCAAGAACTGGGCGGATTCAGCCGCGTCCAGTGCCACGGCGCGCCAGCGGATATCCTGTCCGCCTATGCGACCGCCGACGTGCCGGAAACCGAAGCAATCCTTTTTGATCCGGCCTTCGGCATCATTGCCGCCTCGGCCGCCGCGCTCGCCGGCAAGAAAATCACCAGCAGCGAGACCTTCACCTGTCTTTACGGGTGGGTTCCTTATCCGGGGCCAGCGCCCTATCTCAAACGTGAAAACCTGGCTGATTTGAAACTCCTGGCCGATGCCCTGTTCGCCTCAGGGACCAACCTGATCGTCTGGCATGGCATGCCGTACAATCCGCCCGGCGGTCATAATGAATTTTACGCGTCGGTGCACGTCGGCCCGGACAGCGCCTTTGCCGCCGACCTGCCCGGTTTCAATCGCTACTTGCAGGATGTCAGCGCCCTGCTTCAGAACGGCATCACCGTAAGCCGGGCCGCGGTCTACCTGCCCCTCGAGGACGCCTGGATGAGGGATGAACTGCCGGAAGAGATGAAAAAACCAAGCGCGCGCTATTACTGGGAATTGCATCACTGCCGCATTCCGGAAGCAATAAAGGGCTTCCGGCCACTGTGGATCAATCGGTCGTTTCTTGCCGAAAGTCGGATTGAGCAGGGCACATTGGTCTGCGGCCAGCAGCAGTTTTCGTTTCTCTGGCTTGACAGCCGCTGGCTGGACCACGAATCCCTCAGGGAAATTCTGCGCCTGGCCCGGCAAGGCCTGCCGGTTGTCATCCGGCAGCAGCCAGATTGTCCGGGGAAAAACATCCCGGCCGACTACGATCGTTTGCGGGATGAACTGATGGCCCGCGCCGTCGAAAT
>CBFGIH010000200.1:0-3375 GCA_965648775.1 Caldifarciminota bacterium
TCAAGCGCGTAGGGTGATGATTACCGACCATTATCGACCAAAGACGAGTTATGTGCAATGTGCGTGCGGAATTGTTTGCGGTCACGATCCAAAGGAGGATTCAAGGGCTACAAGGCGGAGCGCGGCTTTGACGGGGAAGGGCCGCGGTTCTTCCGTGAGGTGTTTTTTCCCCCTATCATACCTTAAGGAGGTATAATGAAGAAGCTAAGCATTATGCTCCTGGCACTCTGTCTGACCTCGCTGATCTTTGCCGAAGCGACGGATCTGGCAAATCAGGCAGAGCCGGTAACCACTTTTCGGGTGCGCCATGCCAACAGCGTGCCTTACAATGGGCCCCGGGCGCCGGCTCGGCTGGTGGACACCCTCCGGCTGGATGTTTTGAATCCGGTTGGTTACTGCTGGGGCATTGCCTACGACTGGGAACGGGACGGTCTCTGGGTTACCCAGTGGAACAGCGCCTACAACAAGATGTACTGCATCCAGAAGCATTCGCCCACGACCAAGATTGACTCAGTGATATTGGGTTCGGGCGTGCCCACCTACCGTTTGGGCATTGGTTATGTGGGCAGCAACACGATGCGCATGGCTGGTTACAACAACACGGTTTACACGATCAACATGACGACGGGTCAGGGTTCTTCGTACCGGACGTTGCCCTGGTCGGGTTGCGAGGGTCTGGACGCCAATGCGGTGGATGATGTGATTTACGCCAGCGACTGGACTGCGAACGCCTGTGCCTGGGCTAAGCCGGCGCAGAGCGGCACCTGGAACACCTGGACCGTGGCGCCTTATCCGTCGGGCATGACGGGTGCGGCCAGCGCGACGGCATCGCCGGCCAAGCTGTTCATGGTGGACGAAGTGACGAGCGGTCTGGCGCACATTTTCCAGTACACCCACACGGCGGGCGTGCCGAACACGACGCCGGAGTCGGTCTGGACGATGGATGCGGGTATGACCCAGGCTTCGACCGCGGACGCCGCGTTTGACGGTCAGTATGTTTATGTCATTGATCAGAATGGCGCGAATGGTCGGATCTGGGTTTATGATGTGGGCATTCAGCTCAATGACACGGTGCGCTGGGATTTTGAGACCGGTCGGCAGGGTTGGACCCACACCAACGGTGTGGCGTTCCCGGGCGGCTGGGACGTGGAGCCTTCGAATTACAAACCGACCTGGACGCCGCCCAACGCGGGCGATTCGACGCTTTGGGTTGATTCGGACGCTTACGGCACGCTGGTGCAGGATACGGCGCTTTCGCCGGTGCTGGTGCCGCATGCCGCGACGACCAAGTGGTTCAAGTACGGTATCGGTTACAACTTCTACACTTCGGGTGAGAAGCTGGAGATCGGGATCAAGTACTACAACGGTTCGGCCTGGACCGTGGTGCCGCTGGTGACCTACACGGCGGATGTGAATCCGCGCTGGGATTCGTTTGATGTTTCGGCGTATGCCACCTATCCGCGGATCCAGCTGTACTACTATTATGATGGTGATTACTGCTGGTACGCGGCGATCGATAATGTCTCGATCAACGGCGAACTCTACGTGGCTTCGCATGATATCCGGACTACCGCGATCAACGCGCCGGGCAGCCGGATTCCACCGAATGTCCCGTTGGCGCCGATTGCTTCCTTCCGGAATAACGGCAACAATACCGAAGATTTCTCGGTTCACTATGTGATTGATTCGGCGGGCACCGTGGTTTACAACCAGACCGTGAATGTCACGGCCCTGGCTCCGGCCACGGACACGACGATTACGTTCCCCAACTGGACGCCCGGCGGCACGGATGGTTTGATCTACAACCTGACCGCCTATTGCGTGCTGGCAGGAGATGTAAACCCGGGCAATGACACGCTTCACGCCACAACCTCGGTTTCTCTGGTCAGCGACTGGATCCGTTGCGCGGACCGGCCAACCGCCGAAATGTGCCATGCGACCGGTTATGATCCGGTGAACGACAAGATCTACACCTTTGGCGGTTATCACGGCGACAACACTTATTATTCGGTGGTTTACCAATATGATCCTGTCGCCAACACCTGGGCGACCATGGCGCCGATGCCGGTTGTCTGCGACTGGATCGATGCCTCTTACGTCAACGGCAAGTTCTACGTCATGGGCGGCTATAGCAACGCGACGATTCTCAACACGACCAAGATCTACGACATCGCCGGCAATTCCTGGTCCACGGGCGCTAACATGCCCCAGGGCCGGATCGCGGGCGGTCAGGTGGTTTATAACGATTCGCTGATCTATTACCTGGGCGGTTACAACGGCTCGGGTCCGACCACCACAGTGCAGGTTTACAACACCTATACCAACACCTGGACGACCGGGACCGCGCTGCCCGCGGCGGACATGATGCAGGGCGTGGCGATCACCGGTGATACCATCTGGCTCGTGGGCGGTTACAGCGGCGCCTGCTACACGAATCTGTACTATGGCGTGATTGATCCGACCACTAACGAAAACATCACCTGGTCCACCGGACCCGCCCTGGCCGTGCCCAACTTCAATAACGGCGCAACCCAGATGGTCAAGAACGGCCAGTGGTATCTCTATGTCGTCGGCGGATTCGAGAACGCTTCCACCATCACCAACAAGGCCTGGGAGTTCAATGTCGCCACCGGTTCCTGGACGCAACTGCCTGATTATCCCTTTACCGTCACCCGCAATGATATTCTTGTCGCCCGGGAAGGGCACAACGAAATTTATGTCAATGGCGGTGACAATTCCGGCACCTGGACCGAAAATGCCCAGTGCTGGAAACTGATGTGGGGTCAGGCCGCGGAGGAAAAACCGGGGACTATGCCGTCGAAGACCTTCGGCTTTGCGCCGGGCATGAACCCGGTTCGTGACCGTGTAACCCTGGCATATCAGACGCCCGTGACAGGCATGGTTAATCTCAGGGTTTATGATGGCATGGGCCGTCTGGTTAAAGTCCTGGTTCAGGGCATCCAACTGTCGGGCAGCAAGACCGTGGCCTGGGATCTGAAAGATGAGACCGGCCACAGCCTGCGCAGTGGTGTGTATTTTGTCCGCCTGGAAGCCAACGGGCAGACCTCGACTCAGAAACTGGTAATCATGAAGTAGGTCGTAACAACATCGATTAACATTTTTCTGCCCCGCACCCATGCCCGGGTGCGGGGCAGAAAATTTACCGACCATGATGGACAAAGGTTGACAAGTTAATAAAAACATATATAATATTTTATCAGGTTAATGACCCCAATTTTCACGGGGGAACTTGACTGGTACCTGGTCGGCAAAACCTCAAGCGCGTAGGGTGATGATTACCGACCATTATCGACCAAAGACGAGTTATGTGCAATGTGCGTGCGGAATTGTTTGCGGTCACGATCCAAAGGAGGA
>CBFGIH010000201.1:0-3371 GCA_965648775.1 Caldifarciminota bacterium
TAACCACGGTCGCGGTCTTTCTGCCTTTACTTTTGGTCCGGGGCTTCGCCTCGATTTTTTTCACGCCGCTGGCGCTGACCATCACTTTCGCCCTGCTCTCTTCCCTGGTCGTGGCCGTTACCATCTTGCCTATGTTCATGGCGAAATTGCTGAAGATTCGAGAACGGGATAGCGGGATCAGTTTCCGGATCCTGATTTTCTATCACCGGCTTGAGCACCTCTATGTCCGCCTGATCAGCTGGGCGCTGGGCCACCGCCGCCGCGTGATTCTGATCACGGTCCTTTTGTTTATCGTCAGCCTGGCGCTGATGCCGTTCATCGGCGCTGAACTGAGCCCCAACGTGGATCAGGCTGAAATCCAGATGCAGGCGGAAATGCCGCTGGGCACACGCCTGGCCGTGACCGATTCCGCGATGGTCAAACTGGAAAAAATTATCGAACAGGAGATTCCGGAGATGGAGAATTCGTTTGTGACGATCGGCTCCGGTTCCGGCTTCACCGCCCTGTTCGGCAATGCCCAGGGTTCACACACCGCGTCGATCTGGATTGGTCTTACGGAACGATCCCGGCGCCAGCGCTCCGCGCAGGACATCGAACGCGATCTGCGCCGCAAACTCGTTGGTATCCCGGGCATGGTCATCCGCTTTACCAATGACAACCAGCGTTTTTTTGGCGGTGGGAAACCGATCGTGTTAAAGATCTTTGGTTATGATCGAGAACGCGCGCGCGAATTTTCTGACCGCTTGCTCGATACGCTTAAAACGGTCAAGGGGCTGGTGGATATCGAATCCGATCTGGAAACCGGCAAACCTGAGATTCAGTTTCGAGTTGATCGTTACCGAGCGATGCAGTTCGGCCTGACACCATACCAGATCGGCAGCGCCTTACGCGGTCGGATTGAAGGCATAATTGCCACCAAATACCGGGTGCAGGGCACGGAGTATGATGTCCGGATCGTGATGGACCGGCAGCAACGTGACACCCCCCGCAAAATCATTTCCATGACCATGACCACACCCCTGGGCGAAGTTCCTCTGCGCAACTTTCTGCTGGATACCGTGGCGCTCGGTCCGTCCAAGATCGATCACGAGAACGCCACGCGGGTCTTTTCCATCAGTGCCAATGTGGAGGGCCGGGATCAAAACCGGGTGGCTCAGGATATCAAGAAGATTCTGAATCATCTGCCCAGGCCAGCCAATTTCCGGATCGAAATGGGCGGCGGTTTCCAGCAGATGCAAGATACCTTCCGCGACCTCGGTCTGGTCATCATCGTGGCGTTGTTTCTCGTTTACATTATCATGGTCGCCCAATTTGAGTCATTCAAGGAACCGTTTATCATTATGTTCACCATTCCTCTGGCCGCCATCGGCGTGCTCTGGATGCTGTTTTTCACCAAAACCACCTTTAATATGCAGAGTTTGCTCGGCGTGCTGTTACTGGGCGGCATCGTGGTGAACAACGCAATCGTCTACATTGATTACGTGAATCAACTGCGCCGTCAGCAAGGCCAGCCGCTTTTTGACGCCCTCCGGGAAGCCGGTCGGGTCCGGTTGCGGCCGATTCTGATGACCACGCTCACGACGATTTTCGGCCTGATTCCCATGGCGCTGGGCATCGGCTCGGGCAACGAACTGCGGGCACCCATGGCCCGTTCCGTCATCGGCGGCCTGACCCTGTCGTCTTTTCTAACCCTCATCTTCATCCCGGTGCTCTATGCGATTTTTGAATTGCGGAGTGAGCGCCGGCATCAGCAGGAGAAGCCGGTATGAAAAAACACCCGGCTGATCGACGGCAGCGCATCATGAATGCCGCCATTCGGTTTTTCGCCAAAAAAGGTTTTTTCAACACCCGGATGGAGGACATCGCCCGCAGCGCCGGCATTGCCAAAGGCACGGTTTACCTATATTTTAAAGATAAACCGTCATTGTATGTAGGAATTATCGATTACCAGTTCCAGAACGCGATCGCGACCCTGCGGCAGATCCGGGATGAGCCGGGATCGGCCTCAAAAAAATTGGTGGCGGTGGCGCAGGCCTGGCAAGCGATGATGATGAGATTCCGATTCGACTACCACCTGTCGGTGTTCAACAATATCAGCCTGACCAACATCTTTCTTCGCAAGTTCCACCAGCAAGCCCTGATACGGATTCATGACCTTCAGCAGATGCTGGCGGAAATTATCCGGCAGGGCATTAACCAGGGTGAATTCGGATCGGTTGATCCGTACATCGCTGCGCATTGTTTTTTGAACATGATTCAAGGCGCGTTTACCGCCCACCGGTTTCTGCCGGGAATCAAGAATGCGGAACAGGGCATGTTTGAGATCTTCCTGAGTGGACTGAAAAAATCCTGATGAAATAGATAATAATCTTTTTTACATAACACGCCGGCCGCGGTGTTAATCCGCGGTCGTTTGTTTCAACGAACCGGTCGGCTATTGACGCGCTTTGCGCTGACGGAGCAGCTCATCGGCCGGCCTGGTGTTGACCACATCCGGCGCTTCGAGCCAGCCACGGCGGCAGGTCGCCAGACCGTACTTGAAAAAATGAAGTTCGTTGGCGGCGTGGGCGTCCGTGCCGATGCTGATCTTGATGCCCATATCCCTGGCCTTCTTTAAATTGAGATCGTTAAGATCCAGCCGGTCCGGGTAAGCGTTGCATTCGAGCCAGGTGCCGGTGGCGGCGGCCTTTTCCATCACTTTGTTTAAGTCCATGACATAGCCCGCTCGGGAAGAAATAAGGCGGCCCGTGGGATGGCCGATGATATCCACATACGGATTACTCATGGCCGCGCAGATCCGTTCAGTGACATTCTTGGTGAAGCCCTGATGAATGGATGCGATCACGAGGTCGAATTCCCGGAGAATTTCATCGGGATAATCGAGCCGGCCATCCGGCAGGATGTCAACCTCGATCCCTTTTAAAATTCGAAAATTCGAAAAACGGGCGTTCAGGCGGTCAATTTCCTGCCATTGCTGACGCAGACGCTTGATTTCCAGACCATGGGCGTAAGTCGCGGAGCGGGAATGGTCCGTAATGAGAATGTATTCATATCCCAGTTGCCGGGCTTCGATGGTTAACGCCTCGATCGTGGCGGTGGAATCCGAATACGTGGAATGCATCTGGAGGTCGCCGCGGATGTCTTTCCGTTCGATCAGGCGGGGCAAATTTTCTTTCTCGGCCGCCTCGATTTCGCCCCGGTCTTCGCGCAGTTCGGGCGGTATCCAGACCAGACCTAGGTGTTCGTAAATACCTTTTTCATCCCTGCCGGCTACGCGTTTTTTCCCCCGCCACAGTCCATATTCATTCAATTTCAACTTCCGGACAACGGCGCGGCCGCGCAGTTTGATATTGTGTTCTTTGGAACCGGTG
>CBFGIH010000202.1:0-3364 GCA_965648775.1 Caldifarciminota bacterium
GGTATCGGTGACAACTGGGCTGAAGCGCATTAACCCATTTTGGACATCAAGCACAAACTGACATCCTGATGAGGGATAGTCCATCACCTGATACCTTGAGTTCCGGCTCCCTGATATTCCGATATTCTGGTTGGCTGAATCCTGATGCTTAGGGGATCAGAACTCGGCCTTCAAAAGTGACCACCGCGTTACCACCAAAGGTTACGCGGATGATATCCTTGTTGTAGGAATGCACATGAACATAGATCAAACCGGGCCGCTGGAGAGCATGGCCCTGCTCAACGACAATCCGGGTGACCTCGTCCCGGGGCACGATATTGTTTTGCAACAGATAATAACCCAGCGAAGCACCGGCGCCGCCGGAAACCGGATCCTCGTTGATACCGATCACCGGTGCGAAATGACGGAGATGTGCGTTTGCTTCCGGATCGCGGACCTCGGTGCAAAATACCAACACGCTGGCCAGGTTAAAGCGCAGGCAGAAATTCTGCATCAGTTGAAAATTAGGCTGAAGATCCAGCAGCTGTCCCAGACTCTTGATGGGCACGACGATTTCGCCATGCCCGGCATCCATGACTCGAACCGGAAAGTTTGTCGCCAGGATATCCACGGGCGGAATGCCCAGGAAATTGGCGATGGTCTTGATCTCCACCGGCGAATCCACAAACCGCGGCGGCGGCATGGAAACGGTGACGCGGTCAATGGCTTTATCCTTGATCCGGATCTCGACATTCTGCATGCCGTTTTTGGTTTTCTGCCGGATCATGGTGATCGGTTCCGTGAATTTAATCAAATCTGAATCTTCCAGGGCGAAGTAGGCAGCGATCGTGCCGTGGCCAGAGAATCTGATTTCTGAGGAAGGACTGAAGAACCGCAGGATGATGTCTGATTCCTGGTCGCCGGGAAAAACAAAGGCGGTATCAGAAAGGGGATTCAATTCGCGGGCCAGATGCAGCAACTGCTGGTCACTGAAAACTTTTTCCGCTCCGATAATCACCCACGCCGGATTGCCGGCGTATGGCTGCCGGGTGAATGTGCTCAGTCGCTTGGTTTTAAGCCACTTCACGCTTAACCTCCTTAAAAATTGCATCGACCGGCACCACAGTTTTCAGCGGGATTGATCTCGCCGAATTCCAGTGCCTGCCGGCGTTTGCTGCCATAGCGGTAAATGGTTATGCCCTTGCACTGCCGCCGGTGCGCGAACATGAAAATTGACTGGGTTTGCTCCATGGTGGCGTCGGCCGGCAGGTTGATGGTCTTACTCACCGCATTGTCCACGTACTTCTGAAATTGAGCCTGGACCTTGACGTGAAATTCGGGGTGAATCTCATGAGCCATGGGGAAAAGACGCCGCACCTCCTCGGGAATTCGGCTGATCTGCCGGAGAGAGCCATGTCGGACGATTTCGGCGATGAGTTCCGTCGAGTAAAATCCTCGCTGCCGGGCGATCTCCTCAAAACGGGGATTGACGACGAGCATGGTCGTGTCGAGAGCGTGCCGCAGGTAGGCAACTGAAAACAGCGGTTCAATGCCGGAAGACACGTCGGCGATGGTGCTGATCGTGCCCGTGGGCGCAATGGAAGTCACGGTCGCGTTGCGCCGGGGGGCCTGGCCGCGAAATATCGAGCGCTCCTGGTTGGGAAAGGAACCGCGTATCTCAGCGAGCCGCGAGGAGGCCTGCCGGCCTTCCTCCTGGATGAAATGCATCAGCTCTTCAGCAAATTCGAGGGCGGCGACAGAATCGTAGGGAATGTTCAATTTGATCAGGCAATCCGCAAACCCCATGACGCCCAGCCCGATCTTGCGATTGGCACGAGCCATTTTTTCAATTTCGGGCAGGGGATAATGATTAGCATCAATGACATTGTCCAGAAAATGAACCGCGGTCCGAACCGTCGCGCCGAGTTTTGCGTAGTCAAAAATACCGTCCTTGAACATCCGGGGCAGGTTGATCGAACCCAGGTTGCATGATTCATAAGGCAAGAGAGGAACTTCACCACAGGGATTCGTGGTCTCAATCCGGCCCAGGGCCGGCGTAGGATTCCGACGGTTAATTTCATCGATGAAGATCATGCCCGGATCGCCGCTCCGCCAAGCCGACGCCACCATCATTTCAAACAGTTCCCGGGCCTTTACGGACTTGACCGCCTGGCCGGTGCGCGGATTGACCAGTTCAAAAGGCTGGTTGTTAACCGCCCGTTCCATGAAATCATCGGTCACCGCCACCGACAGGTTGAAATTCTGCAGTTCGCCCTCACGCTCCTTGGCGGTGATAAATTCCATGATGTCTGGATGTTCCGCGCTCAGAACGCCCATGTTGGCACCCCGGCGCTTACCTCCCTGTTTGATGATTTCGGTCGCCCGGTCAAAAATTTTCATAAAAGAAATCGGTCCGGAAGCAACGCCCATGGTGGACTTGACCAGATCACCCTGAGGCCGGATGCGGGAAAAAGCAAAACCGGTGCCGCCGCCGGTTTGATGAATCAGGGCCGCACATTTTAAGGTTTCAAAAATCCCGGGCAGAGAATCATCCACGGGCAGGACAAAACAGGCGGCCAACTGCCCCAGGTCGGTGCCGGCGTTCATCAGGGTCGGCGAATTGGGCAAAAAATCCAGGTTGGCCATAAGCTGGAAGAACTGCTCTTCGCTCTCCTGGGGCGAACCGCCGTAATTGGCATCCACCTGGGCGATAGCCCGCGCAACGCGCCGGAATAATTCGGTCGGCGTTTCAATCGTCTCGCCTTTAATATTTCTCAGCAGGTACCGCTCCTTGAGCACGCGCAGGCTGTTTAGGGATAATTTCAAGTTATCCTGCACCCCCAACGCTTCTTTCTGCTGACGCAGTTCTGCCCGGCGCTCGCGGTATAAAATATAGGCCTTGGCCGTGTGATGCAGGCCGTTTTTAATCAGGTGTTCCTCGATCAAATCCTGGATATCCTCCACATGGGGCTTGAGCCGGCCAAATCGCTGCTTGAGTTCAACCTGGATGTCGTCGCCGATTTTACGGCTGAGCTGGGGGTCTTCACCGGTCGCGATCAGAGCGCGGGCAATGGCCGCATAGAGTTTTTCAGGATCAAAAGGTACAACCAGGCCGTTACGCTTGATGACCGTATCCATTTAGGAAAATTATACCTTTCTTCAATAAAAAGTCAATTGTCCCGCTAACCAGGGCCGCGGTTGATAATCACCCTTGCTTTTTTCCGGAAAATCAATAACATTGCGCATGGTCTATGTTTATTCTCCTCAATACGAAGTTGACATCGGTCCCCACGTTTTCCCCACCGCAAAATACCGCCTGATTTTTGAAACCCTCAAAACCGAAGGCAGAATCCGGGAAAACAACCTGGCCACACCAGAAATGCCC
>CBFGIH010000203.1:0-3347 GCA_965648775.1 Caldifarciminota bacterium
TTCACGCCGGAATACTGGGAAGATCTCAGCGCCGCGCGGTTGACCACAAGAACCGCCCGATCAGAATTGCCGGTCAACCGCCGCATTATTGATGCACAATTGCTGGCCGCGGCCGGCTCCGCGCTGGCCGCAGAAACCGCCCTCGAGACCGGCGCCGCATATCACATCGGCGGCGGATTTCACCACGCTTTTCCGGATCACGCGGAGGGGTTTTGTTACGTTAACGATATCGCCTGGGCGGTTTTACGCCTGCGGTCGCGATCGTTGCCCCGGATCGCGGTCATCGACCTTGACCTGCATCAGGGCAATGGCACCGCTTTCTATTTTCAACAAGACCACCGCGTGTTCACTTTTTCCATGCACCAGGAGCATCTCTATCCGGTCAAGCAGAAATCAACGCTTGATATCGGCCTGGAAAATGAAATCAGCGACGATGAATACCTGTCCCGCCTGGAAACCGCGCTGAACGATATCTTCCGGAAATTTGATCCCTGTTTTATTATCTACCAGGGTGGTGCTGATCCCTATCAATTTGACCAGCTGGGCCGGCTGGGGTTGACCGCGGCTGGTCTTGCCCAGCGCGATGAAGCGGTTATTGAGCGCTGCCGCCAGTTCGGTCGACCCATGATCACGGTCCTGGGCGGCGGCTATGCCGAGGAACTATCTGATACCGTCGAAATTCACTGCACCACCGCCCGGATCATGGAAAAGCATTTTACATCCTGGCCCCCGCGTTAAACAAAGAGACCAAATCCCCTGCGCGCCGGTATTGACAGAACGATCAATGATCATTATACTTAACTATGATCGGGTGGCTGCTGATGGTTACTCTGTCCGCATCCCAGTCGGTTTTCTCACCCAACCAGCAATTCCAGGGCATAATTGAATACACCGAAAAAATTGACCTGACCACCCGCACTTTTACTCTGCTTAATGCCGCGGGTGAAACCCTTTACACTAAAATCTCACCGCCGGCGATCACCTTTTATGTCAACAATCCGGGCACGGTTTTCGCGGCAGATGAAGGTAATCTTTTTTATTACGACACCACTGGCCAGGATACGATTTTAAAAAATCTCCATTACCCCAACGGCTTCGGTTTTTCCCCTGATTACACTGTTTTCTTTGCGTCCGATAAGGATGGACTAAATTCGTACGGTCTTGATGGACGACCACGGCACATTTATCAACCCTGCCGGCTGTTTGCCAGTGCAGAAAATGAAATGGTCGTGGCCGCCGTGGTCAACGACACCCTCACCATCTATCACGATGGCCAGCTGCGTTTCACCGTTACGCTGGCCACCCCCTATATTCATGAAATCACCATCACGCCGGATGGCCGAATAATAACCCTCAAAGAGCCAGAGGGCATTGAGTTGTTCGATGCCATAACCGGTAAAAAATTGGAGGCACCATGATCCTGTTATGTTTGCTTGCGGTTGGCTGGCCCATCGCGCCCATGAATGCGGCGCACGCCCTCGGTAACAACTGGGGGGAGTATCAATACTATGGCAGTGGTTCGGCGTACCTGCACCCGGGCATTGATGTTATGGGTATCACGACCGGGCAGAAGGTCTATGCGGTGCAGCGCGGCATTGTCAAAGCCTGGCTGACCACATCCGCGGAATACCACTGGCGTCTGGCCATTGCCGACACCAACCTCACCACCGATTCGGTCAACGCCTGGCTGTACGCGCACATCGATCCCAATCGCTTTCACCGCAATGTCGGCGATTGGGTGAACGCCGGCGATTCGATCGGTTATCTGGTAACCTGGCCCGTGACCGGTTTTGATCACTGCCATTTTGCCCGGATTAAAGACATCGGCGCCACCTGGACCACGGCAGACTGGGCTTTTGTCCGCAATCCCCTTTTGCTCATGACTCCGGTCGGCGACACGGTGAAACCTGTTTTTCTCAACGCCGTATCCGGCCAGAAATTCGCCCTGTGCAATAACAACA
This sequence comes from Caldifarciminota bacterium, assembly GCA_965648775.1. Taxonomy (GTDB): domain Bacteria; phylum Hydrothermota; class Tepidihabitantia; order SM23-42; family JAOAFX01; genus CBFGIH01. The sequence continues at coordinate 1,962 of CBFGIH010000203.1, forward strand.
CCAGCACCTATCGCTCGCCCGATGGCTTGACCGGCAATATTGATATCATCGCCAAAATATATGATCGAACCGGCTGGCCCCTGACCTATAAACCGATCTGGGAACAACTGATTCCTTATCAAATCGACTGGGAAGTGCACGGCCCGATGAACAAACCAGTCCAAACTTCGTTTGTTTTCAAGGGTTATCTATACTATGACGTCAATGTCGGGGTTGTCTACAAGGACGATGCTACCTGCGACACCCGCGGCGACTACGACTACCGGGATTATTATTTCATCGTCACGAACACTGACGGCGATTCCGTGATCGAAGCCTCAGATGCGAATTACTACTGGGCCACCGCCTCTTATCCCGACGGCTATTACTGGATCGTAGTCACTGCCTATGATGCGGCCGGCAACTGGGCCAAGGACAGCATGCGGGTACGCCTGGCCAACGGCACGGGAGTGGCGGAAACAACGACGCCGGATCAGGGAAAAAACCATCCCGCTGTATCGCCCAATCCCAGCACGGGCTCCTTCACGCTGAGCAACAAGGCCGCCGGCCGGGTCTACGACGCACAGGGCCGCCTGGTCGCCGCCGGCCGTAATCGTTTTTCCGGCCTGGCACCGGGCATTTACTTCGTGGTTTACGAAGATAACTTGAAAAGCATAACCGAAAAGGTCGTGGTCATTAAACCGTAATTCCCGTAAAGCCGTCCACGGGCACTGGTTATTTTTTGAGTTCCTGCTTAAGGTATTCGATGCGTTTGACGGGCAGGGGATCAATGCCGGTCAAAACCGCGAGGTGATAACTGATAAAATCTCCAAGCATAATGGTCCAGAACATACGCTGAAGCCGGTTCCGGCCCTCGGGCTTGATTTCCAGAATATCGCGGAGATCATGCTGGATAATCTTTTTCATCACCGCGATGCGCCGGCTGTTACGGGGGTTGCTTTCCGGGTCGTGCAAGAAAACGATCAGGATATCACGGTTGAATTTCTCGGGACGTCCCAAACCAACTAATTCATTATGATTCATCTCGGGGATGACATTGGTATGACACAAAATCTTGGCGTTTTCGTTCAATTGACCACGCCAGCGGCTGGCGACCGCGGCGAAGGCCGGTGAATCCGCATAGATAATCGGCAATTTTTGCCGGAAACGCGCGGCCAGGAACCGGGCCTGCCGGAAAAGCCGATGCCGGCAGCAGGCGAGAAAACTCGCCAGGGTCAGTAAATCCGGACGGGGGTCACGGCGAATCAAACCGAATCGATGCAGGACCAAAGGCAGGGGCGTGAACAGGTAACCGAGAGCGCCACGCGGTGGCAGGCCGGACCGAACCCGAATCTTAAGATCAGCCGGCCGCCGATGCAGGGCACCGCCGGAGGTGATGATCACCCG
>CBFGIH010000204.1:0-3331 GCA_965648775.1 Caldifarciminota bacterium
CAATGCAGAGCCGGAAACGCGGTTTCCGGTTTCTGCTCCGCCACTGGTATGAGCGAAAGATACCAGCGGTAAAAACCGCCGCTTTTCGTGCCGCAGAACAAAAAAGACGAATCGCGGCCGCCCGTGTTCATCGCCAGCGAAGTCACATACACATCAAGCAGACCGCTGTTCTGCTGAACCCAGGTCGCGCCCGCGTCCGTGCTTTTGTAAAACCCGGCCTGGGCGCCCGCATAAACCGTATCCGGACCACGCGGATGAACAAGCACATCGTTGACATAGGTGAGCGTACCCATCCTTGTCCAGTTTGTGCCCGCGTCCGTTGTCTTGTACACACCGTTGTAGGTGCCAAGGTAGATAATGTTGGTGTTCTGGGGATGCGGCGCGATGTCGTATATGTAGTAGACATTCGTCAGGCCGTTGGTTAAAAGCGACCAGTTCGCACCGGCGTTCGTGCTGCGGTAAAAAATTCCGTTATATCCCGCCGCGTAAACATGGTTCCGGTTGGCCGGGCTGACCGCCACCGAATTGCCCTGAATATAATTGGTCGTGGTCTGCAGGGTGTCGCGACGCCAGGTTGCGCCGCCGTCCGTGGTTTTGGAAACTATGAAATAGTAATAGTAATTGGTGCCATCATTGTAGTATGCCGTGCCGGTCGAGTAGTAAGTTGTCCGGGATTGGGGATCAATGACGATGCCACCGCCATCAGCGTAAAAACTTTCGAGGGTTGTCCAGACGGACCCGCCGTCTGTGCTCCGGAAGAGCTCGGCGTTGCCTCAGCCCGAACCCTCGAACTCCAGAAGGTAATTGGGATCGTCGTAGGCGACCGCGAAATCGCAGAGCGAACCGCAGCTCAGCGGCTTGCTCAGGGCGGTCCAGGTACCGCCGTTGTTCGTGGAACAATACTGGGCATTGCCCTCGCAGTCGATGTATATCCGGGATTGCGCCGAAGGTGCGTTGATCATCGCCGTCACCGGCACGGCATAAAGACCGTTGTGCGCGGCCGTCCAGTTCGCGCCGGTATTGGTCGATTTGAAAAAATCCACGTTGTTTGCTGCATAGACATTGGTCGCCACGGTCCGCGAGGCCGCAATCCCGTAGAAAGTCGAGCCGGATAAACCTGTATTATGAGAAGTCCAGGTCGCGCCCGCGTCCGTGCTCCGGTAAATTACTCCCGAATAACCCGAATAGAGTAAATTAACATTTGCCGGGGTCGTGGTCAGGGAGTAATTGTAATAACAACTCGTGGGTGACACCAGGGTCCAGTTGGCCCCCGCGTCCGTTGATCGATAAACCCCATATAGCGTCCCGGCATAGACATAATTGGAATTGGTCTGATGCACGGCCACCGAATAAACATAATAGGCCGAACTAGCGATCGTGCCGGTCAGGAAAAAGGTATTGCCGCCGTCGGTTGATTTGTACACGGTTGGAGTATAGGCGCCCGAAATGTAGCGATAACCGCCCACGTAGACATTATTCGGATTCGTCGGATCAATGCACATCCCGTAAGCATATGAATAATCGTCGCCGACCGAAAGGGTTTCGCTCACCCAGGTCGTGCCGCTGTTCGTGCTCTTTAGAAAACCCATGTGGTAATTATTGTTATAATAAATCCAGCAGGTGGCCATGATCACCGTCGGCGTCGTGGGGTGAACCCGGGTGTCATAAAGATACCAGTGATAGGAAGGCAAGCTCTGGGTGGTCCAGGAAACACCGCCGTTAGTGGACCGGGACATGTAATTCACGCCGCCGGCATAAATGATGTTGGTATTGGTCGGATCAACCGCCAGGGAATATACGTTGTCACTGACGGCGCCAACCCGAGTCCAGTTGTTGCCCGCGTCCGTGGTTTTCCAGATCGTGGATGGGGAACCAGCGGCCGCCAGGTAAATGATGTTATCATTACCGGGTGCCATGGCCATGGCCCGGAAGTTACCGCCGGTTGGCCCCATGGCCTGCCACTGGCCGAAAACCAACCATAACGGCAACAATAGCAGTATTAACGACCAGTATGGTTTGTATCGCATACTCCTCCTCTCATCAGAACTTTATTGCTGATCTTGATAAATTATATTTAGAATACTTAAGTCTGTCAAGGGGGAAATTAGGGTTATTTTTCTGACCAGCAGCCGAATGAACACTTCTATTCTTCCCGGATGGTTTGATTGACATTTGAAATTTTTCAGGTAAAATCATCAATAACGAACATTTCCACAGGAGGTCGTATGCCCTTGATTGATTTAAGGAAACAAGCGCAACGCCAAAATCCGGCAGAACTGGTGCGGCAGCTGAAAAGTTTTAATTTTCCGCGGGCATATGGTATTTTTCGCCCCCGGACTCAAGATTCCATGATAAATATCAGCAAGACCTCAGTATTAAAAAACGCCTTGATCTCGCGGACAAACTCCGTGCTTACGGGCTCACCGGGCTGGAAGCACATTATCCGAATGAAATCAACGAGCATAATTGTGAACTGTGGAAAAAATTTTTAAAAACCACCGGCATGAAAATGGTCACAATCGTGCCGCTTATATTCCGGGATAAAATTTTTGAATTCGGTTCTTTGTCAAATCCAATTGAAAAATACCGCAAGAAAGCGATTGAAATAACAACCCGGACCCTGAAAATAAATAAGGAATTTGATACTGATTTTGCCGTGGTCTGGCCGGGAATTGACGGTTATGAAAATCCGTTCGGCATTGATTTTTTTCAACTCTGGGATAGATTCAGCCATGGGCTGGCCGAGGCGATGGATGCTGTTCCCGGCGTGCGCGTCGCCTTTGAGCCCAAGCCGTATGAACCAAGGGGCAGAATTTTGTTCGGCACCACGGCCGAAGGCATGCTGCTCAGTCACAAGGTAGAATCACTGCTGAAACATAAGATTAACCGCGCGCTGTTGCAAAATGGGCACAAATTGTGCTGCCTGAATCCCGAAGTCGGACACGCAATGATGGCCTTCGAAGATCTCGCCTACTCCTATTCCCTGCCCTTAAGCGAAGCCCGGCTTGCCCATATGCATCTCAATAGCCAGCCGCCGGGCAATTTTGACCAGGATCTGAATGCAGGCGTGGTTGCTCCCGAACAACTGGAGGCCATGTTGTATGTGTTGAAAATGCATTCATACTGCGGCTGGCTGGGCATTGATCTCAATCCCGAAAGAATGAAAGTTGAAACCGCCATCAAGATTTCCATTGATGCCATCAGGGCGGCAAACGACCGGATTAATGAAATGGACCATGAAGCAATCGTTTATGCGATCAATCATCCCGACGCCGCAAGGGGCTGGCTTGAGTCATATCTGATTCGCATGCGGGCGTACAAACCGGAGCAT
>CBFGIH010000205.1:0-3325 GCA_965648775.1 Caldifarciminota bacterium
ATGTTGAAAACATCGGGATGTGCTTTTTCGATTTCATCCAGCAGCACAACCGAATACGGTTTACGCCTTACTTTTTCGGTCAACTGCCCGCCTTCCTCAAAACCGACATAGCCCGGCGGAGCGCCGATGAGCCGCGAAACATTAAATTTTTCCATATATTCGGACATATCCAGGGTAATCAGCGAGTTGACATCACCAAATAAAAATTCGGCCAGACGTCGGGCCAGTTCAGTTTTGCCCACGCCGGTTGGACCCAAAAATACGAAGGACCCGATCGGTCGCCGCGGATCCTTGATGCCCGCGCGGCTGCGGCGTACGGCTTTGGAAATGATCGCGATCGCCTCATCCTGGCCGACGATTTTTTTCCGCAATTCGTCTTCCATCTTAAGTAGTCTTTTAGATTCTTTTTCCTCGATTTTGGAAACCGGAATTCCGGTCCAGCGGGAAACAACAAAGGCGATGTCTTCTTCATGAACCATTACCGGTTCACTCTGGCTGTTGGCTTCAAATTTAGCAATCTGTTCCTGGATTTTCTGTTCTTCCTTATGGAATTCGGCGGCCTCTTCATATTTCTGCTCGCGGACCATCCGGTCTTTTTTTAAACGAATTTCATTGAGGGTGGCCTCTAAATCAGCCAGCTTGGGATTTTTCATTACTTTGGATAGCTTGACCTTGGCACCGGCTTCATCGATTACGTCAATCGCCTTGTCCGGCAGAAAGCGGTCCGTGATATACCGGTCGGACAAATACGCCGCGGCTTCCAGGGCTTCCGGCGTGTAAACCACCCGGTGATGTTCTTCGTAGTTTTTTTTCAGGCCTTGCAAGATGTTGATTGTTTCCTGCACGGTCGGCGGATTGACAATGATCGGCTGAAAACGCCTTTCCAGGGCGCTGTTGCGTTCAATATGGCGCCGGTATTCTTCCATGGTGGTGGCGCCGATGCACTGCAGTTCGCCGCGGGCCAGGGCTGGTTTGAGCATATTGGAGGCGTCGATCGCACCTTCAGCCGCGCCCGCGCCGACAATGGTGTGCAGTTCGTCAATGAAAATGACGATGTCTTTGTTTTTCGTCACTTCGTTGATGACCGCTTTCAATCGTTCTTCAAATTGCCCACGGTACTTGGTCCCGGCGACGATTGATGCCATATCGAGTGCGATTACTTTTTTATTTTTTAAAGAATCGGGCACATTGCCGTTGATGATATCCTGGGCAAGCCCTTCCACAATGGCAGTTTTACCCACGCCGGCCTCACCGATCAGCACCGGATTATTTTTCTTACGCCGGGAAAGAATCTGCACCACTCTTTCGATTTCGTTATTGCGGCCGATGATCGGATCTAATTTTCCATCGCGTGCCAGCGCGGTCAAATCGCGGGAAAAAAGATCGAGTGCCGAGCCTCGGTTTCTCGTTTTTGATTTGCCGGTGGCTACGCCTTCGGGACGAAGCAGTTGAATTATTTCGTTCTTTACTCCTTCGTATTCAATCCCGATCGATTCCAGAATCTGGGAGCCCAGACTGCCTTCCGTCCGTATGATGCCCAATAATAAATGTTCGGTGCCGACATAGGAGTGGCCAAAATTTTTTGCTTCTTCCATGGCCAGATTCAAGCAGATTTTGGCTTCGTTGCCCAGGGTTACATCGATCTTGCCACCCGCGCCCGGGCCCAGAGAATTTTCTATGTTTTTGCGAAGCTCGTTGAGTTCCAAACCCATGTTAATCAGCACCATCGCACCGACGCCTTCGCCTTCTTTGATCATTGCCAGCAGCAAATGCTCGGTGCCGATAAAACTGTGCTTTAACCGGATCGCTTCATCCCGGGCTAAATGCAGTATTTTCCTGACGCGCTCCGTGAATCTCTCTTGCAAAAAACCTCCTGAAAGAATAAGCTATGACCATTCTAACCAAAAATAGTGTTCTGTCAATATAAGGCAGCAATTAGGGGCTGAAGATAAAACCAGCCATGGCCATTATTAATCTGTTGGCGGCACAAAGTCATTTTGGTTAACGGGGGCTGGATTTTATTTTAATAATTTTTAAACCGTACAAAAAAGTTGTAAAAAGAAGCGGGGCGGTTAACGGGTTTGAGGCGAAAGGCCGGACGGTGAAAAGCGATGGCGATTTGATCGGCAATCCATTCAAGCTGCCGAAAAGTGTATACGCGGCGGGGAAGGGCAAGGCGAACTGATTGGTCAAAAACTCCGACCCGGATCCCCGCTTCCAGGTAGATGCGGGCGGCTAAGGCGAATGATCCGTGTGGCCCGGAATGAGGCAGCACGACCACCGCATGACCTCCGATCGGTTCATAGATACTGACACCGCGTTTTTTCAATGATTGCCCGAGATACCGGATGGCGGTAATATGGGATCTAAGATAATTCAAGTTGATTGATTCTTTCAGTCCTTCCGCCATGGCGGCTAAGTCGCGAGCCGCCAAGCCGCCGGAACTGGGATACGACTCCTGGCGTATTATTTCTCTTTGCACTCGTTCGAAAAGGCTTTGATCACGAAGGCAGATGCTACCGCCGATGTTGGCGAGCCCGTCTTTTTTATTGCTGAAAAAAACCATGTCCGCATGCCGGAAAAGTTCACGGCCGATCGCGGAAATTGACAGTTTTGATCTGGAGTAGTCGCGGATCAGGTATGCGTTATCCGCCCAACGGCTGGCATCAATGACCACGGGGATTTGCCGGCGCCGGGCCAGGCGACGGGCCTGGCGGAGATTGTCAAGCGACACGGCTTGTCCGCCATAAACATTGCTGGTCATGGTCATAATCAAGAGGCCAATCCGACTCCGGGAGCGAATAATGCGTGCTAAGCGCATAAGATCAATATTCCCGTTGTAAGGGGGTTCGGGACCGGGTAGATCCAGCGGTTTGCCGCCTGCCGCCTTGATGTTTTCCCTGGTGGTCTCAAAATGGGCATTGGCGATGGTCGTCGTGCCGGGTTTGAGCAGAAGATCGAAAAGCAGTTTTTCAGCAGCGCGTCCCTGATGCACTGGTTGAATAAAAGGAAAGCCGGTTATACGTTGCGCGGTCTCGACATAAACACGATAAGCTTCCTGGCCCGAAAAATCCTCTCGAGCCTGAAACAAGGCGGTCCACTGATGAAGGCTCATCGCGCTGGTCCCTGAGTCGGAAATCAAATCGAAGATAACGGCTCGGGCGGGGATTTGAAAAGGGTTATACCCGGCAGACTGCAATGCTCGACGGCGGACCGGCCGGGAAACAGTCGGCAGGGGTTCGATAACTTTAATCCGGAATGGTTCAATAATCATTGATATCGGTTATGGTTTTAAACGGGCAATTTTTTTCCGCAATTGACGATT
>CBFGIH010000206.1:0-3314 GCA_965648775.1 Caldifarciminota bacterium
AACAAATGGCACCGGATTTTTGACCAGTATGGCCTGCGTTTCATTGCCCTGCCCGAAGTAAAGTGGCGCAAGTATCGCTTCAAATCCCAGCTGCTCATCCTCAATCAAATTTTTCCGGAAGGAATTGAAATTCCGGAAATGTACCCGGGCAAGAATATCATCCACCTGCCCACGATCAAAACCCATGGGCATTCCATCATGACCGGCTCGGTCAAAAACTCGTTCGGCGGCCTGCTCAAGGAAGTGCGGCACTACTGCCACAAATACATCCATGAAACCCTGGTGGATCTGATGATCATGCAGAAGGAACTCCATCCCCGCATTTTCACGGTCATGGACGGCACGGTCTGCGGCGACGGCCCCGGCCCGCGGACCATGATACCGGTCATCAAAAATTACCTTCTGGCCTCGGCGGACGCCGTGGCCATTGACGCCGTTTCCAGCCGGCTCATGGGCTTTGATCCCATGGCGATACCGTTCATCCGCATGTGCCATGATCGCGGTCTGGGCTGCGGCGATCCGCGGCAGATTGAAATTATCGGCGAAGATATTACCGGCGTCAATTTCGGATTCAAAACCAGCCGCAGTTTCGTGATCTGGGGCGATCAGATGCTGCGCAAGGGCTTTTTGAAATTCCTCGAAAAACCGGCCCTGCATTCACCCCTGGTGGTCTGGGCACCATTTGCGTCCAATGTGTACCATGATCTGATCTGGTATCCCCTGATCGGGAAAAGACGCATCAACCGATTTTACCAGACTGGTTGGGGAAAACTTTTTAAGAAATATTGAAAACAATCCAAACTTGACTCTTCCCCATTACTGGATAGAATACCTTCATCCATGAAAATTGACATCGGCATTTACTACGGTCCGATTGACCTGCTGGTTTATCTGGTGCGCAAGAAGGAACTGGACATCTTCGACATTCCCATCACCCAGATCGCGAACGAATACCTTGATTACATCCAGAAAATCCAGCGCGATGATCTGGAAGACGCGGCAGACTTCTTGCTCATGGCGGCGATTTTAATCCGGCTGAAAGTGAAATCGCTTCTCCCCCGCACGCCGGAAGACGAAGAGCAGGTCAAGCCCCTCACCCTCATGCAGATTGTCGAAGAATACAAGAAATACAAGGAAATCGCCCGGCAGTTCGGCCTGCTCGAAGCCGAGAGCAGCAAGCAGTTTCCGCGCATCGCCCGGACCGGACCGCCCCTGTTGGAAGGGGACCTGACCAGCCTGATTCTTGCCTTCCGCCAGTTAAAGCCGCCCGAACAGAAGCAACTCTTCCTGAAACGGCCCGAGGTGCCGATTGACACGATCATTGCTGATATCAAGCAGGTGCTTGACACGCAGGGACGCATAAATTTCCTGGAAATGCTCAAGACCCGGGCCGACGTCCCGCTCGCGGTCGGCTACTTTTTTGGCATGCTGGAGATCGTCCGCGAAAGATACGCCACCGTGGAACAGGAATCGATTTTCGCCGACATATTTCTGACCAGGCGTTTGGAGGGCGGGACCGCGGCCGCGCCGGCAACCCCGCCAACGGCTGCGGCGGACCCGGCCACCAACCCGGCCTGATCTGATTCGCAAATGATCTTTTTCGTTTTTCTGATCTCGTTCGTGCCCGAGGATTCCAATTACCACCATGTCATGGACCAGCAGTTAAGCGTCTACCTGACCGACTGGCAGGTCCGGTGGGATTCAACGGAAAACGGATTAAGAACCGTGCAGGGCTGTCTCGACCTGCGCTATTGGTACTTAAATATTGACACGCGCTTTCAAACCGACCTGGCAAATTGGCTGGGCCTGCGCTACCGCTACCGCAACTACAGCTTTTATCACCGCCGGGTGCAGAACAATTATTTTGAGCCGTTTTTCCGCATCAAACCTGACCAGCGCCTGATCATTTCCCTGACAACCCATTTTTACAAGGGCGACAATCAGTTCGGGATCGGGTACGCGTTGGGCCGTTCTTACCTGAACTATCTGGAAACCTTTTTCATCGCCGAGCACCTGGACCGCAATTTTTCGCTCCAGCACGAAGAAGACGGCCCGGATAAAATAATATATAAAACATTTCCCCTGGTCTGGCACACTGATCTCACGCGCAACTGGCGTTCGGGCCGGCTGGGCCTGACTTTGGAAATCAGCAACACCTATGACCTGTCAGCCACCGATCACCCCGCCTCTTACCAGGAAAAAGGCCGGCGCGCGCAGATTGACTTGAGCCTGCGCCAGGACATCAAACGTTCCCGGCTGAATCTCTGGTACCGGGCTGAAAACCAATGGCTCAATCGCACTGATTCCCTTTTTGCCGGCGCGTTTACCGCTTCGGAGAGTTTCCATTTTGTGCACGCCGGTTACGGCTATCGCTTAAATGACCGATGGCGGCCCATGGTATATCTGACATATAATACGGTAAAAGTCGAGGATGACACCAGCCACCTGACCAACCGGGTCTGGGCTTACCTGCTCGACGTGGAATACCGCACGCCGTGGCGCTTCATGCCCGGTGCCTGGCTGGTTACGTTCGGCGTCCAGCAAGAATTTTACCATGACACGAATGAACGTAATTTCAAAGAGCGCCGATTTAATCTGAACCTGGAATACCGATATCATAAAATCTGGTTCCGTTTCATGGAGGCCATGGAAGGCGACTGGCCCATGCCCAAGAATCTACACAACCACACTTATTTGCAGTTGCTGCTGGGCTTTTGATCAAGAATCTTATCCAGATTTTTCCGATTGCCGGTGATTTCTCATCCATCCTATACGGTTGTTTAATGATCATTGCCTGCTTTATCGGCCGGAGTTTTTTTAACGACGGCCAATAAACCAAACAAACTTAACAGCAACAAGAAACTTAAAAAGACCAAAAAAACAATATGTTTGTTTGGTAAAGGGCCACCGAGCCTTGGCTCAACAAAATCCTTTAATGCCGGCTGTCCTGTCGCCGGAGCACCGGTCCGGATTTATTTCCAGAAACGCACAGCGTTGAGCACGAGATCCTTGGACTCGTTCAACCGGCGCACGGTGTAGTCGCCGATCAACTGCAAGGTGTGGCGGGTCGGATAAGCCTCATGCTCCCTGATCCGGGACAACAGGGGCAGACTGAGCATGCGGAACAAAAAAGTGGAAAACATTAACAGGTGATAGTTTACGAAGGTCTGGCCGAAAATCCGCACCTGGAAATTGGTCAGAGCCTGGGCGATCACGCCGCCGAATAAAGACGATAAAAATCCGGCCAGGCCGGTCAAGGTCGAAAAAACCGCGAAGTATGATTCCTTGACTTCCTTGTCCTGCGCCAGGCTCAT
>CBFGIH010000207.1:0-3307 GCA_965648775.1 Caldifarciminota bacterium
GTAACGGTGAGCGGGATGCTCGGATCCAGCATCGTGTTGAGCACATCCACGAAGGGCACATCGGCAATTGCGGCCCGGAAAAGATCCGGCCTGAGGTTGAGTACGGCGCCGATGAGTAACCCGCCCGCGCTACCGCCCTCAATGCATAGCTGATCCGATGAAGTGTACTGCTTTTGGATTAGATATTCAGCGACCGCGATGAAATCCGTGAAGGAATTTTTTTTATTTAAAAGCTTCCCTTGTTCATACCAGGTCCGGCCCATCTCGCCGCCGCCCCGGACCTGAGCCAGGGCATATAAAAATCCGCGGTCCAACAGACATATCCGGCTGGAGGAAAAAAATGGATCATTGGTGTTGCCGTAAGCGCCGTAGGCGCTGAGCAAAACCGGTCCCAAACTGTTCTGCCGCCGATCCCGGCGGTAGACCAGGACAACCGGTATCAACGCGTGGTCGGCGCCTCGGACAAAAATCCGCTCGGTGGCGTAGCGCGCCGGTTCATAATGCCTCACTTCGTTTTGTTTAAGCAACCTCAGGGTGTTCTGTTTCATGTCCAGTTCATAAACCGATATGGGGGTTACCAGAGATGTATAATTGAATCTCAGGTAATCGGTGTGAAATTCAGGATTGCGGGTTGGCCAGAAGGAAAATGCTGGTTCGGGAAAATTAGGATAGTACGTGGTTTTTGTGACAATATCGATGACCTGCAGACGCGGCAGACCCTGGTAACGTTCGTAAACCACAAGAAAGTTCTGAAAGGCATCCATGCCCTCCAGGCAGATGGAATCGTTTCCCGCAATGATTTCCTCCAGGTTGTCCCAGCGCGGTTCCTGGACCGGGGTCTTAACCAGGCGGAAATTTTTTGCCACATCATTGGTCAGGATATAGAAAAAATCACCGTGATGATCAACGGCGTATTCGACCTGGGGCCGGCGGGGCAGCAGCCGCCGCAATTCATCTTGCCGATCGTCCGCGTCCAGAAACCAGCATTCCGTGGCGGTCTTGCTGGCCACGGTCATGATCAGGTATTTCTGGCTTCTGGTTTTGCTGATATCAAGGAAAAATCGTTCATCGGTTTCTTCATACAGCAGAGAGTCCGTTTGTGCCGGCGCGGCCAGGGTGTGGCGGTAAAGCCGGTATGGCCGCCGGGCCGGATCCATCGTCACGTAGTAAAGCGTGCGGCTGTCATTGTGCCACTGGATGCTGTTGTCAATGTCGCGGATCGTTTCCCGATAAAGGGAATCGCCTTCCAGATCCTTGATGGTTAGATCATAAATTTCGGCTCCCGAGGTGTCAACCGTATAAGCCAGAAGGCGGTGATCCGGGCTGATCCGATAGGCACCGATCGCGAAATAAGCGTGTCCGCGGGCAAGGAGGTTTTCGTCGAGCAAAATTTCCTCGCGCGCCGAGCGACAAGCCTGCTTGCGACAGAAAATTTCATACTGTTGCCCTTTTTTTGATTTAAAATAGTAATAATAATCGCCCATGCGCTCCGGCACCGACATATCGGTTTCCTTGATCCGGCGCCGCATTTCTTTATATAGTTTTTTCTGCAGTTCTTCCGTCGGCTTCATGACCGCTTCAGTGTAAGCGTTTTCTGCCTTCAAATAATTAATAACCTCCGGATCCTCGGCATTCCTGAGCCAATAATAATTATCCAGGCGCACGTCACCGAAAAGGGAATCAGCTTTCGGGAGTTTTTTGGCGACCGGTGGGGTCTGAGCAAAAACGGGGATGACAATAAAAAATAATATGAACGTCTTAAGCGATGTTTTTGCTGTTTGCACGCCCATCTTATTTTTTTATATACATCAAACTCTTATCAAGCCGCCAGTGGGCATCGAAGAAACCCGCCGCCACGATACCGGCCCAGCCAAAATTCAAGGCGGACTTGTCCCAGACCAGAAAATCGGGGAGACCGGCGCTTGAATAAAGCGTGGAAAATAGTCCCGCAAACCTTTCCATGTCCTGGTTGGTCGCGGAATAAAGCAGAACAAATTTGTTTTTACTGTGGGGGTTGGGATATATTTCCATCAAACAGAGGCTGTCGCCCTCGATTTTTTCTTCGCCGGCAAAAATCTGACCGTATTCCATGTGGATCGGCAGTTTGTAATTGATCTGCTTGACATAAGTGTTGGTCTGTTGGTTGCCGAAAAGGATGAGATTGTACTGCTCGGCCATTTTTTCGGTCACCTCGGTGTCCGCCACGACCTCGACGAACCCGTTGGCGCGCATCCACCAGGCGTACGATTGGAGCCGCGCCTGGTGCAGATTGCGTTCCGTCGAGATGGAATCACCCATTGTTCCGTAAACCAGCAGGAAAGGAGAGAAGTACGCGCGCTTGATCGGGCCGTAAAGCGCCGGCGTCTTGGTCAAGCCATCGGTTGCCGGACATCCGATCCGGATTTGATCGTGTTCCCGGTAAAAAGGAATATTCACGCCAGTTCTGAGCTTGTGAGTGATTACCCGGCCATTCCAGCTAATAAATAAGGTTTGGCCCGCAGGCCGCGAACCGGGGAGGTTATCGGTTATAATGGAAAACCGCTTTATGTTGCTGGTTTTGATCATTATCGTGTCCGCTTGCATTTCGGCCTCGATAAAACCTTCCTGATACAGTGAGGCTAATTCATCCACCTTGAGCCAGTAGGCCTGAGCGGATTGAGCCAGATCCGTGGTTTTAAATCTGATTCTTTTGGGAAATGTGGAGCGGATTTTGCCGCGCAGGTAGTCCATCATCTCCTGCTTGTCAATGCAGTCCGTGCCTGGCGTTGAGTCAAAGTTCCACCAGTGTCCCTGATCCGGCACCTCCTCATAGACATATTCATAATTCAGATCATGCAGGAAATGACCCATGAGCCGACCCTGCATCGCCGGCACGTTGTCGTCGCTACCGCCGTGTAAAATATAAACCGGCAGATTGAGCGCGTTTTGTAAAAACACCGGCGTCATGTCCTCCCGCAGGACCAGGTCGCGGTATTTCAATTTCTCAGGCTCGGCGAAAATGACGCTTCTTTGCAGGGTGTACGGCGCATACAACTGGATCATGGACCAGCCCGCTGACGGCGCGATCGCGGCGAACAGGTCCGGATGCGACAAACCGATGTGCCAGGTGCCGTGCCCGCCCATGGAATGGCCGATTAAATACACACGATCCTCGTCGATTTTGAAATTTTTCTTTGCTTCGGCTAAAACTTCAAGCGCGTCGAGCCGGCCCCAATCCTGCCAGTCAAATCCGTATCGCCGGCGGTTGGTCGGCGCGACCACATAAGCCCAATCTTTCTGCGTGTAAGCCGCGGCCTGATTCCGCGCT
>CBFGIH010000208.1:0-3299 GCA_965648775.1 Caldifarciminota bacterium
GGCTATGAATGCTGGCGGGATTGCCAAACAGTTCCATGTGGTAAGGTGCCATGGCCTTGAGCACATCAGGGTGAACCGGAGTGGTGGCGGCATAATCAAGATAAATCCGGCGCCGGGGCGTATTCATGACGAACTATATTCATATTATCAAAAAAGTCAACTGATATCAATTGCGATAAAAACCCGTTTGAAAACTGCGCCTGCTAACGGATATGCGCGGCCGCGATCTTGACCGCGGTCTGCTTTCATGTTGAAATCAGTGGTTTTCTCTAAGATAATAAAGAGAAATTTTGAATGATTTATAAATCTATAGACAACAGCGGTTTTTCACGCTATACTGATTCATGGCTCGGAATCGTGTTATTTTACTGGCGGCCTTCTTTCTTTTCACGGTCGTTTTCTTGATCTATTACCCGCCGACGTGCGCGATCGTGGACGAATCGGCATATCTTTCCGCTACCTATGCTTTTCAGCACGGCACGGTTTTCTATGACCACGCTGGCATCAATCAGGAGCATATGTCCCTTGAGATCGGCGGCCATCAGGTTTCCCGGTATCCGCCCGGCAATTCCCTGCTGCTTTTGCCCTTCACCCTCATTCACTGGCGCTTCGTGTTTATCCGGGGTTGGATTTTGGCGGGAATCGCATATTGCCTGATGATTCTCTGCCTTCGCCATTATCGGCTTCCCGTCTCTTACGCGGTTCTTCTGCTTTTTCACCCGACATTCATTCTTTATTCCCGCACCATCATGAGCGATCTGCCGGCATTGGTTTTTATTCTGGCGGGGCTTTATGCCGGCCTGCATAAAAAAGCGTTCATTGCCGGTTTGCTGTTCGGCTTGTCGGCTGCGCTCCGTTATCCAAACTTAATCATACCCGCGGCCGTGGCGGCATTTTTTCTTTTTAAAAAAGAAATTCGCCTGACCCTGATCTTCATTGCCGGCGTGATCTTGGGCGTTTTGCCTTTGTTGATTTATAACCTACAGGTCTTCGGATCCTGGTTAGGTTCAGTGCCGGTTTACGGCACGTCGTTCGACTGGCACTATCTGCCGCATTCGTTGAGCCGGTTTGCTTTATCCCTGATGCTTTTGTATCCTGGCCTGCTCATCATTTTTTTTCTCTGGCGTTCGCCGGACCGCTGGTATTGGTGGAGCCCGGTACTTTTGACCATGCTGTTTTATTCCTTTCAGGATTATCGCGAGGACGCGGGTCACTGGGGCATAAATCTGGTGATGAACCTCCGTTATCTCCTGCCGGTTATCCCGGTGTTATTATTGTCGGCCGCCGGCGCGATGCACCGCTATCCGCAGCTGATTCGCCTTCGGTTGCCGGCTTTTGCTCTGCTCTCGCTGTCATTATTTTATATCAGCCACCGTCACCAGGATTTTCTCCGTGAAAAAAAATATTATCAGGATCACTTTTATGCGGCCTTGGAAAATACGGAATTAGTTCTGGCCAACAAAGATATCGGGGAAATGATCAATCCTTTTTGCCGCCACATTCCCTGGCGTTATTATGAATACCGGCGAAGACCGAAACCGATTGACCAGTATCGCCACCGTGGTTCGCTAATGCTTGCGTGTTTAACCAGCGAGGAAGAAATCCGAAAAATTTTTCAGCAAATCCTGGATGATTTTCCCGATCGGATCAGAATCGTCGAAGAAAACCAGCCCAAATATTTTTCCCTGTGGCGCGTTGACCAGCCCGGCTATCAACCCAATAACCCAAACACGCTTATCGAATCAAAATAATCCGCTGGAACTGTTTCTGCGATCCGCTTTGCAAAGTTATAAAATAAATACCTGCCGGCAAGGCGCATCCTCGATCATCATCGCCCATCCAGGTCCAGGTCGAAGGCATAGAACCGGCCGTGGACCAGCCCGTGAGGGATTTAACAGCCTGGCCCGCGGTATTGTAAATCGTGATATGAGTTGAGCGAAAACCAGCCGGGGCGCGATATTTGATCACCAGCCGATCGCGGCATGGATTTGGCGTGCATTCCAGGTTGGATGCAGACCAGCTCGACGACCCTTGCTCTTCGAGGCCGACCGTGGCGATAAACCGGTAATAAGTGCTTTCCGGCGCACAGATCGGATCGGTGTTCCAGATATCCACGGCATTGGCGTAGCTGAAAGAATCTTCTGCCCACAAGAAATACCCAAGGGTGCAAGCCTGGGCAACCGCCGGGATGGTGTAATAGTAATCATGGCCGTGGACGCTGTCCGCACCAACGCCCATAAAGGGCCCATGATTGATGCGGTAAAAAAGAGAATCCGCGCCCACGCCCGTTGAATCCGTAATCGTAGTCTTGATAATATATGGACCGAGGAAAGCCGTGTCCGGCCAGATCGTAGTGCCGGTAAAATCCGGGCAGCGCAAGTCCCAGCCCGGAACGGATAATTGATTGAGTTTGAAAAAATTTTCCACGATCATGAAATTCTGGCCCGCGCCATTCTGGCTCTGCGCCGCCGCGACACCGTTGCCGCCGCCGAACCGTCCCGGCACTACCCATTCATAGATCCATCGGGTATCATTCGTGCCGAAATTGTCATAATAAGACATGTGATCGCGGATGACCAGGCAGGGCCAATATTGGTTTCCACTGAACGGAACCTTGACCTTGCCCGCCGCCACCACGACTTTCTCATGCTGTTCGTTAGCGGTGTAGGGCAAAGACGGAGCCACCTCGTAGGTCCAGGTCCAGGCCGTGTTCCAGCCAGCGCCGTCATAGATCGGATAGGAGTAGCACTTGTAATCCGGCCGGTAGTTGCCGATGAAACGGAAACCACCCGTTTCGAAATCCATGCCATCCACGTAGAAATAAAACTGATTTTCAGTAAGGTACAGCCAGGTCACATCGCCTGAGCCAAGGGAGTCGAGTTCCACCATCTGCGAATTGGGAAAAGTGTCCGGTGCCGGCGGGATGCCCGCCGTGCGGGGCAATAGCCGCACGCGCGCGTAGCGGCCGGCGGGAAAGGTGTCAAAACTCCACCAGGTTTTCATCGAATCAAAAGGTGTCCATTCAAACAGGTCGGAATTCTGATCGTAGATCGCATATTGACCGATGAAATTCGGAACGTCCTCCGATCGGATCTGGATAGACGGTATTGCCCATAGATTTAAGTCTATGATAGGAGCCATAAAAATCATCAACATAATTTTTCGCATAACGACCTCCTTGTTGCCGCTTTATAATATATTCCTTTATCCATTCTGTCAAGATTGACCATCTTATGGTTTTGTGAATTGACGGCAAGAAAAACGGTAATATAATATGACGAACGGAGGCGACATGAAAA
>CBFGIH010000209.1:0-1251 GCA_965648775.1 Caldifarciminota bacterium
TCAGAAGCAAAAACCAGAAAGGAGATCACGATGCTTAGCCTGACTGTCGCAATTTTATTCATGAATTATGCCGGTAACCAGATGCCGTTGCTGCCCTCCGGGTATGATTACGAGTACCTTAACCTAACCGATGATGGTTGGGCACGAACCATCTGGTTGCCCGAAGTAGTGGTTATAGCCAAGCCGTTAAAGGCGTCAGCCAGGACGCCGCAGCCAGTGATTATTACCAATAATGAAACAGATAATACCTACTGGCTGCCCGAAGTGGTGATCACGGCCGAGCCGATCAAAGAACCGGGATTGATCCCAAAACCACTTCTCACAACAACGGTCAAAGCACGATTCATATCACAGGTTATAGCCGGCTTGTTGATTTTTTACACCATCCTGCTGGGCTTCGGGCTTTTTGCCCGGCCTGATATGACGAAAAATCAACTCCAGCCGGTTAGGTTAAAAACCGCAATAAATCATTCCCGTGGCCGGCGGAGAATAAACCGGTGATTGAATTTTCCTGGACTTTCAAGATCAACAACCAGCGAGGAAACTTATGAACCTTCAAATCCGGCGAGCATTGATACCGTGGTGGAGAGTGTTCGGCCTGTTGCTCTTGCTGATAAGCGCTCTTGGCGGTTCGATCCGGTCAGACGCCCGTTTGGTGAACTTTCCGGTCTATGAATACGTCACCGAAGATGATTTGCTGTCCGATTCGTCTTATCTTTTACCGGAAATGATTATCACGGCGCCACGGATCGTAGATGGTGAAGATTCATCATACCATCAGTATCGAGTATTTTTTCATTCGGTATGGCAACGCTTGAGCCGGATGGCGGGGTTGATGATCATCGGGATCATGAGTTTGATCTGGATTATCCTGACAATCAGCCGGGTGCCGTTTCTCCACCGCGTCCGGACTCAAAAAAAACTTCGGCATTCATATTTGTATCGGACGCGGACAACCCTGGATCGAAAAAGATGATTGGACGCAGAGAAAATTTGGTAATGAATGATAACCGTTTATGGCGATCAAGGAGAGATATATGATAAACCTGCTGTTAATGCTGATAATTACAGAGAACAAACAGCTTGATGTTCATTACACGGAGATTGCGCCCCGCATTGACGGTGCCCTCGAGGAATTGTGGCAGACGGCTGATTCCCTGGATGATCTGGTGCAGTTCTTTCCCCAGGAGGGGGGCGACCCCCAGGAGCAGACGGTTGTTTACGCCCTGCAGGACGAAGACAATCTCTACT
>CBFGIH010000209.1:1261-3206 GCA_965648775.1 Caldifarciminota bacterium
CGATGCTATGCCCGGCAACATCCGCCCGTGGCCTGCCTGACCAAGGATGAAGATTATTTTGTCATCGCCATAGATCCGTTTCTGAGTGGTTCAATGGGATACTACTTCTGGATCTATGGCAGCCGAATCAAGTGGGATGGTTATATCCTGGACAACGGACGGACTCATGATGATTCCTGGGAAGGCGTCTGGTACGCGGACGCGAAAATCTATAATGACCACTGGGACATAGAGTTCAAAATTCCGTTCAAATCGATCCGTTATAAAAAAGGACAGAACCGCTGGGGATTTCAGGTCATGCGCTACATCGCCACGACCAGCGAAACCGATTACTGGACTCAGGTTTCTCACCGTGCCGGCGATTTGATGTCCAACTGGGGGACGCTCGAGGGCATTAAACCGCAGGCCCGGGGATTTTATTTTGAACTATATCCGGAAATCTATTTCCGCACCGATCGGCAATGGTACTATGCAAGTGGTTCAGCCGATACTGATACGACCAGGTTCAGGCCGCGTGCGAGTTTGAACTTGAAATGGGACGTAACACCCCAGACGACCGTCACGGCCACGGCCCTGCCGGATTTTGCCCAGATTGAAGCTGATCCGTACACCTTAAATCTGGGCCGGTATCCGGTCTATTTAAACGAGCGCCGGCCTTTTTTCATTGAGGGCCGGGATGTCTTCCGGATGTCAACCGTTGGTGAGAATAGCCACAGCTTCAATCCTATAGAACTTTTCTATTCGCGCCGCATTGGTAAGGCGATCAACGGCGACGCCGTGCCCATCCTCGGCGGCGTGAAGTTTACCAGCAAGTCGGACCGCTGGAACGTGGGTCTGCTGGGCGCGTATACCGACAAATATGTAAAGTCAATCTGGAGCCCATTCGGTCCTCCCCGCGATACCATTTTGGATCCCGAACGGGCGTTCGGAGTCTTCCGGATTAACACCGAGCCCATGCGCAACATGGGTTTGGGTCTGCTCGCCAGCAGTATGTACGCGGATAACAATGATTATAACCATGCCCTGGGCATGGATGCCTATTATCGCCGGGGCATGAACCAGGCCATCGCCCACGCCGCGGTCAGCAATCGTCAGGACAAGACCGGTGCGGCCCTAACTGCCGCGGCCACATATTTTTTCTCCAACCTCGGCGTTTCCGCCAGCGCCCAGATAATCGGTGATTCCTTTGACATATCCGATATCGGTTACTTGCCCTGGATTGGCCGACGGCAATTATACTTGGGGGTCGGACCGATCAACACCTACCGGGAAGGCGCGTTGGCCACGTTATCCTATGGATTGTTCGGAGTCACGGCCCGCGAGCCGGGCGCGGATCAATGGTCCAGGGGTGCAGGCATTCAGTTCAATCCCAATTTCCGCAACAGCTGGGGTTGTTACCTGACAGTCAACGCCAGCGATAACTACGAGGCGGTACCCGATTCGGTCATCAATTTCAACAGCTGGGAAGCCAATCTGTCGGTTTGGGGCCGGGTCTGGAGCCAGATGCTGAACTTCGGTGGATACCTGGGACGTACGTTTAACTGGTCGCGTGGCTTCTTGGCCAATCAGGCATCGGCCTGGTGGACGATAAATTATTCAGTGATCCCGCCCCTGAGTGTCGGTTTGAGCGGCAATGCCTGGATCGAATGGGATGAACAGGGTGAACTGCTCGCCGTCACGCCGCGGCTGCGGCCCAATATCTTTATTCGCTTCAGCAGCAACATGAATATCACGGTTTTCAGTGAATTTGTCTATACGATCCCGGCATCCAATTTTGGTCAGGCCGAAATCTATTCCCTGCGCAGCGGCCTGCTTTTTTCCTGGAACTTCAAGCCCAAATCATGGGTTTATTTCGCACTTAATGACTACCGATCCGAAGACGGCGACACGGACCTAAAACCACGCTACGAAGTTGGCGCGCTCAAGCTGAAATACCTATTCTACT
>CBFGIH010000210.1:0-2907 GCA_965648775.1 Caldifarciminota bacterium
CCCGGAGATCAACAGACAGCTCAGCAGCAAAGTAGACCAGCGACAGCATCAGCGGCAGCATGGTCTATCTCCCGCTCTTGACCGAACGACTGGTCTGCCGGCCGCCCTCGCGGTCCGAATCAACTTCGCGGTTTAATCCGGTGCGGCTTTTCCGGTCCGGCGTTCTGGGTTTTCGGTTGCTTCCATCTGTCTCTCGATCTTCATCCCGTTGTTGGTTTTGTTCACGTTCGCCGCGGATGACATCGCGGTCACGATCGTGTTCATCGTCGTTCACCGCTCGTCCCCGGTCGGT
Source organism: Caldifarciminota bacterium (assembly GCA_965648775.1). Lineage (GTDB taxonomy): Bacteria > Hydrothermota > Tepidihabitantia > SM23-42 > JAOAFX01 > CBFGIH01. The sequence goes on from CBFGIH010000210.1 coordinate 293, forward strand.
ATCCTTTATGTCTTCACGTCTGCGGCTGGACTGATCATCGCGTGCGGGCACGAAGGCATCTCCCTTTTGATTATTGTGGCTGCGCTGATATTCCTCATTCTTGACCGCGATCTCGCGTTTGACGCGCGTATCATATTCCTGGCGGATTTTTTCCAGGTTACCGGTCTTTTGTTCCTGCTCAACCCGCTTAAACAAATCCGGATCCCGTTGTTTCATTAAGCGCTGAATTTCCGCTTCCCGGTAAGGCATTTCAATGGTCCGGCCGGGTTTATCCAGCAGATTCACCCCGTAAGCGCGCGCCTTCCAGCGGAAATCATGATAAGCATACGGCAGTTTGTAGCGTACGGGCCGGCCATAGCGCGGACGCCACCACCAGCCGCCGTCTTCATACCAAACCACATAGTAGCCGGCGCAGAAGAAATCCCAGTCCCAGTGATGGCACCAATGACAGCGGTACCAATACCAATCCCAGTACCAGGGATGCCACCAGACATAATAGACGCAATAATAACCATGAGGGTAATAAACCCAGTGGTGGTCGTAGTAATGGCAGTTTTCCCAGTATTCATCGCACCATTGGTCTTCGGGATCGTCGTAACTGGCGTAGACAAAACCGGCTTGAGTCCCGAACAAAGGCAGGGTGCACAGCACAACCAGCAGCAAGTATTTCATGTTGGCCTCCTATGATTTGGGCTTGATGATTAACTCGGGATTACCCGGGTCAATCTGATAAGCCCAGTCAAACAGCGCCGAGCCCGCCGTCACGGACGTGACGCGGATCTTGGCAAAATGATTATCCCAGGTCCAGACAATATAAGTGTGGCCTTCAATGACCTCCACCATCCCTGATGGCGACCAGCCGTCGGCGGGGGCATAGGATACATCGTCCAGAGAATTCGTGTAACCGTAATCCTGGATCAATCCACCGCTGCGGTAAATAAAAAAGTAGTATGAAGCGTTATAGGTGTCATAGCCGAAATACAGGTCAGAGCCAGTGGCGTTGTAGCGGACGATCGAGTAATTGCTGAAATCCCATCCCGCTTCATCGGGAAATGAACGGTAATCCCTGATCCGGACATCGTATCCTTCAGGCCGCGGTGTGTCAAACACCGATTCATAAGAAAGATCGCTTTCGTTATCATGATGATCAAACGCCGCCACCGCGTAATAGTAGGTTTGACCGTTGATCAGACCAACATCAAGGAAATGATTGAAATTTGTTTCTCCGATCAAGACATAGGGGCCTGGTTCAGAATGGCTGACATACACTCGGTAACCGGCGACATCCGGTTCAGTATTTTCCAGCCACTCAATCAGCACCTGACCATCTCCGGTTACGGAATGAACACCCCGGGGTGCGGCCGGTGGTTCATTATCCGCTTCCTCATAGCAGCATCCAGCCATAGTTACCAGGACGGAGATAAGAAGAACTTTTAGGATTGGTTTTGCCTTTTTCATTTTGCACCTCTGAATGTGATTAATGCAATTGGCATGCCTGAAAAAATGACGTTATTTAAGGATTTTTCTTGATTTACTGCACAATTATTGTGCAGGACAAACATTTTTTATTCAGGGAACAGTGAGTTAATATCAATTGAAATTGATGGTTTTTTTGAACTGGATGAATAAAAACTTATTATTTAAGGTGGTATATTGAATGTCTTTTATTAATTGTTCTCTTTACTCCATATTTTTTCTATGAACTCCACCGGGTAGCCGGGAGTAAAATAACTTACAATCACGATCAACAGCAAACCCATGATAATACCGGGAATAAAACCATGCAGCTTCAGGGGATTTTTTAAAAGTAACCAGATAAAGGCGGTAATGAAGCCGCCCCCCATGGATACCTCACAGGCAATCCTGGTCGTGCGCTTCCAGAATAAACCAAATAACAGCGGCCAGAGCGTCGAAGATGCAATGAGCGCCCAGGCAAAAGCGGTCAAAGCGAGAACCAGGCCCGGCGGTTTAAATGCGATTAACAGGGAAACAATGCCGACCGCCAGACTCGTAATCTTGCTGAAGACAAGGCTTTGCTTGCTTGCCAGGTTGCGGCGCAAACCGCGCTCAAGCAGATCATGAATAAACGAACCTGAGATGATGATCATCACCGAAGACAGGGTTGACATTCCCGCGGCCAGGACCGCTGTCAGTACCAAAGAAGCGCTGAAAGGAGACAGGACCGACTTTACCAGGATGGGAACGGCCAGATCCGGACTGGTCAATCCAGGAAACAGAACACGGGCAATCGCGCCGTTGAAATAAGGAAGAAACGCCAGGCAAGTGGCAATGGTGGCCAGAATCGTACCGGTTTTTAAAACCTTAAGATTTTTAACGGAAATAAAACGGGCCATCATCTGAGGCATGCCCCAGACTCCAAAACTGACAATCAATGCGTAGGACAAAAGACCTGACCAACCCCATACTCCCGGCGTGGAAACCAAACCAGGATTGATCGCGGATAGGGAATGATTTACCGCGGATAGTCCACCAGCCTGACGCAGGGCGAAGACGGTCATGACAATCAAGCCAAGGCCCATGATCCAGGCCTGAATAAAACCGGTCCAGACCACGGCCAGGTAGCCGCCAATCGCGACATAGCCAAAAGTTATCAG
>CBFGIH010000210.1:2917-3194 GCA_965648775.1 Caldifarciminota bacterium
GGGAATGTTCATGAGAACTTCAAAAATGTGTCCCATCCCCTTGAGAATGCTCACGTTGTAAATGATCAGTAAAAGGAAAATCACGACGGCGGAAAAAATACCCGCGAACCGCGACTGGTAGCGCTCACTGAGAAAACCAGGAATGGTGATCGTTTTCAGGCGCTGCGTGAATTGACGGATTCTCGGGCCGAGCACGATCCAACACAGCAGGGTGCCGATCAGGACATTGATGGCGCCGATCCAGACCGTCGCCATCCCGAATTTGTATCCAAAACCA
>CBFGIH010000211.1:0-3178 GCA_965648775.1 Caldifarciminota bacterium
CCGCTTCGGCCGCGTCTTCCATGGCGACTTTTTTCAGAATACGGCGTTCCGGATCCATGGTTGTCTGCCAGAGCTGCTGGGGATTCATTTCGCCCAGCCCTTTGTACCGCTGAATGTCGTGTTTGTCGCCCGGATGCTTCTTGAAAAATTTCTGGAGTTCTTCATCTGAATAGAGATAATCTTCGCGCTTGTCATGCCGGACCCGGTAAAGCGGCGGCTGGGCGATGTAGATGACGCCGGCCTCGATCAGATCACGCATGAACCGGAAGAAAAAAGTCAAAAGCAGGGTACGGATATGAGCGCCGTCCACGTCGGCATCGGTCATGATGACGATCTTGCGATACCGCAGTTTGGAGATGTCAAATTCGCTTTCGCCGATGCCGCAGCCGATGGCCGAAATCAGGGTGCGGATTTCTTCGTTGCTGAGAATTTTGTTCAGGCCGCTTTTTTCCACGTTCAGGATTTTGCCCCGCAGGGGCAGGATGGCCTGATAGGTTCGGTCGCGGCCCTGCTTGGCACTGCCGCCGGCCGAATCACCCTCCACGACAAAAATTTCGCTTTTTTCCGGATCATCCGATGAACAGTCGGCGAGCTTGCCGGGGAGAGTGTCGCTGTCCAGCAGTGATTTGCGGCGGGTTAGTTCCCGGGCCTTGCGCGCCGCCTCGCGTGACTTGGCCGCGGCGATGATCTTGCCCAGGATGACGCTGGCATAGCGGGGGTTTTCCTCCAGCAGGCTCGAGAGGCGTTCATTGACGAGGGATTCGACCGCACCCTTGGCTTCGGGGTTGCCCAGTTTGGTCTTGGTTTGACCTTCAAACTGGGGTTCCCGGATCTTGACGGAAATGACCGCGGTGAGTCCCTCGCGGGTGTCTTCGCCGGTGAGCGTGATGTTGTCTTTCAATAAATTATGTTTGCGGGCATATTCATTCATGACCCGGGTTAAGGCGGATTTGAAGCCGATGAGGTGGGAGCCGCCTTCATGGGTGTTGATGGTGTTGGCGTAGGTGAAAATATTTTCCAGGTAAGAATCGTTGTATTCCATGCCCACTTCGATGATGATGCCGTTTACGGTGTCCTGGAAATGGATTGGTTTGTGCAGGCGGTTGCGGCCGGAGTCAAGATACTTGATCATGTCCATGACCCCGCCCTGGGAGAAAAACCGTTCCTTGAAACCGGAAGCCGCATCTTCAAAATCGATCTTGAGTCCGTTGTTGAGAAAGGCCAGCTCGCGCAGGCGCTGGCAGACAAAATCCCGGCTGAACTCGACTTTTTTGAAAATCTCCTTGTCCGGGACAAAGGTAATCTTGGTGCCGTTTTTCTTGGTCTGACCAATGACTTTGACCGCGGCCCGCGGCTCGCCCTTGAAATATTCCTGGAAAAATACTTTTCCGTTACGGTACACCTCAACCACCATGTGTTCGCACAGGGCATTAACCGCGGAAACGCCAACGCCATGCAAGCCTCCGCTGATCCGGTATGCCTTGTCATCGAATTTGCCACCGGCATGAAGCATGGTCATGACCACCTCCAGGGCCGACTTCTTTTGCGTCGGATGGATGTCGGTGGGAATGCCCCGGCCGTTATCCTCGACCGTTACTTCATTTTTATTGATGCTCACTTTGATGTAATCGCAGACGCCGGCCAGCGCTTCATCAATGCTGTTGTCAACGACTTCAAAGATCAGGTGATGCAGGCCGCGGATGCCGATGTCGCCGATGTACATGGCGGGGCGTTTGCGCACGGCCTCGAGGCCTTTCAAGACCTGAATTTTCGAGGCATCGTAAGTATCGATTGTTTTTTTCAAATCGATATCATTGGTGTCGTTCATGTTCCTCCTTTTGACGTCGCCGCGGACGGCCGGATCGTGAATTTTATATCCTTGAAACAAACGCCGTGAGCCTTGATTTTTTCCAGCAGCTGCGCCTTCATCATGAATAACTGTCCCTGCCAGACCGGGTTGTCCACGGTCACATACAAGGTGTCCAGATCCGTGGACACGGCCCGGGCGTGAGCCGCGATCTGCGCGCCGACGATCCGCGGCCAGAGGGTGATCGCCCGGCTGTTTTTCAACCGCTGTTCGCCGTTCAACGGCGCCAGGACACGGGGAAGGATTTGACTAATTCGTTCCGGAAATTTCAATCTTGCCTCCGGTGACACGAAACTCGCGGCATTGGCCCTCGGGAAGGAAATCGGGACGACGGGTGCTGGAATAAAAAATCTGACCTTTAAGCAGGGCAAAAAGCAGCGCAACGCGGTGCGCGTCAAATTCCGCGGTCGCCTCGTCCATCAGGATGATCGGCGACGCGTGAATCTGCGATTTGAGCATTTCGATTTCGGCCATTTTCAGCGCGACCGCCACGGTTCGTTCCTCGCCTTCCGAAGCGAAAGCGTGCAGGGGGCGGTCGGCAAGGAAAAAGCGAAGATCGTCGCGGTGGGGACCGATCGTGGTTTCGGCCAGTTTGATTTCGTCGCTTCGCAACCGCCTTAATTGTTCCACGGTCATCCGCATGCCCGGGCAGGTGCAGTGATAGCTAATCTGCAGACCGGGTAAGCCCAGATAATCCGCCGCCCGGACCGTTTGCTGGCATAATTGGGGCAGATAACGGCGGCGCGCTTCATATAATTCATTGCCGAGCTGGATCAGCTGTTCGTCATAGGCATCCAGAAAGTCCGGTTGATTTTCGTGGCGCGCTTGCTGCAATAAACGGTTGCGCTGCCGCAGGACGCGGCGGTAATCATTAAGGGTTAGAAGGTAAAGGGGATGGAGTTTGGTGATCAGCCAATCAATAAAGGAACGGCGTTTCACCGGTGCACCGCGGATGATCCAGATGTCTTCCAGGGAAAGGATCGTAACCATGAGCCAGCCGATGAATTCGTTTAAGTTTTTCACGGGATGCCCCTGCAGCATCAACCGTTTCTCGCCGTTAAAAAAAATCTGAGCGCTTTTGGTTTCCGACCGGGCTGATAGACGAAGGGCATGATCGTTGAGACGGATCAGATTGCGTTCGTCCCGGACACGAAAAGAAGAACCCATGGCCACGTAAAAAATCGCCTCGAGTAAATTGGTCTTTCCCGCACCGTTATCGCCCACCAGGATGTTAAAAGTGTCCGAAAATTCGAGCTGATTATCGGTCAGGTTACGAAACCCCTGATATTCGATTGAGCGCAAAACCATGTT
>CBFGIH010000212.1:0-3097 GCA_965648775.1 Caldifarciminota bacterium
TGGCCGGTTAAAAGCATCATAAGGTTCGTCGCGTCGACAATGTTGTTAATGCCTTTCATCCCCATGCAGTGTAGCCGCCATTTTATTTCAAAAGGGGATTCAACCACCCGGACATTATCAAAAATCCGGGCAGTGTAACGGGGACAGCCCATCCGATCCCGGATGATCACCGGAAAACTGCCGGTCCGGTTGGATATTCGGAAAACTGGAGACTGGTAATTAAATGGCAAATTGAAACCGATCGCCAGTTCCCGGGCCACGCCGATCATAGACAACCAATCCGGCCGATTGGGAAACGATTTGATCTCCACAACCAGATCATCCAGGACCTCCGAAAAAAGTTTGCCTTCTGAACCATGTTCCAGGACAATCACGCTGGTTGACTTTTCCGCCAGCCCCAACTCCTCTTCGCTGATTAAAATTCCCTGCGAGTCAATGCCGGCAAAATCCCGCACGGTCACGGTTTGACCGTTGAACTGCGCACCTTCAGGGCAAACCAGCACCAGGTCGCCGCTTTTGATCCGGCGATCGGCGCTGACGATGCGGAGGGATTTGCCCGCCGCGACTTCCAGCACGGAAAGGTCTGCCCGCCGCGGATGGGCTTCGCATTTTAATACGCGGCCGACGACGACCGCCGGCGGAGCAAAACGGCGTTCGTTTTCTATTTCCATGCCCAGTGCCTGGGCAACTCGGGGCAACTTGTTTTTATCAATCCGGCTGCCCAGCAATTCTTCCAGCCACTTGATAGACACTAACATGCTAAAACTGCTCCAGGAACCGGATGTCATTGTTGTAAAACACCCGGATATCATCTATGACATACTTGATCATCGCCACCCGTTCCACGCCCATGCCCAGGGCATAACCGGTGTATTTTCTGGGATTAATCTTGACATTTTTCAAGACCTGCGGATGCACCATGCCGCAGCCGAGCATTTCCAGCCAGCCGCTGTTGCCGCAGACCGAACAACCGTCTCCGCCGCAGACAGTGCAGCTGATGGCGAGTTCCGCTGATGGTTCTGTGAACGGGAAGAACGACGGCCGAAAATCGTACCGGACCTTGGGTCCGAAGATGGCCCGGACGAATTCCGCCAGCAGCCACTTCAATTCGCCAAAGGAAACACCTTCGTCCACGTAAAGGGCTTCCACCTGATGAAAAACCGGCGAATGGCTGGCATCAAAGGGGTCAAACCGATAGCAGCGTCCCGGACAGATAATCTTGATCGGCGGCGGGTTTTTCTCCATGACCCGGATCTGAATCGGAGAAGTGTGGCTCCGGAGCATGAGATCTTCTTTGATGTACATGCTGGAAAACATATCCCGCGCGGGATGATCGTGGGGAATGTTCAGTGCTTCAAAATTATACCAGTCATATTCGATCTCCGGCCCGGTGGCGACCGAAAAGCCGTAAAGCGCGAAAAAATTGACAATCTCGTTGAGAACGCGCGTGAGGGGATGCTGATGCCCGACATAACCGACTGCGCCGGGCAAGAGCAGGTTCGTCGCCGGCGGCTGGACCGTAGCCATTTTCTCCTGCCGCTGCGCAATCTCGGTTGTCAATTCCTGTTTGAGACGGTTGATCATCTCGCCGCATAGTTTTTTTTCATCGGGCGCCAGTCCCGCCAATTCCTTGAAAAGATCATTGATCGCTCCCCGGCGGCCCAGATATTTCACGCGCAGCGCTTCCAGCTGATCAGCGTTCTGAACTAAGCCCAGCTGGGTTTGTATCTCTTCCTGCAGCTGCCTTAAGCGATCCCGCATCGGCATTCTGGTTATGCTTCGCTCTTGCAAATTTTTATCAAATGGGCAAAATCGTCGGGGAAATCATAGGCAATCGCGGCCAGGGTCCGACGGTCCAGTTCTATGTTCTTTTTCTTCAAGATGTTGATGAATTGCGAATACCGCATGCCCTCCTGCTGCAAAGCGGCATTGATGCGGGTAATCCACAGTCCCCGGAAAACTCTTTTCTTGTTCTTGCGTTCCCGGTATGCAGATAACCAGGATTTCATTACGGCTAAGCGCGCCGGTTTATATAACTTGTGCTTTCCGCCCCAGAATCCTTTCGCTGCTTTCAGCCATTTTTTTCTTCGTCGACGGGTGTAGGGCGCGTTTTTTGTCCTCGGCATTATTTTCTCCTTTCACCGAAATTATAATCACATTAGAAATCCTGTCAAGTTTAACCGGCCGGCGCAGTGACACCGCTCCCTGATCGCCGGCAACCGGTTAGTAGCGGCCGGATCTGTTTTATTGACCGCTTTAGAAAGTCAATACCCCCGGATTCTTCTCATATCGGCTCGCGATACGAGCGTGGGTTTTTTCAGTCTTCGTTTTCTTTTCTTCGCCTTGGCCAGCAGGAGGTGCTTCTTGCCTGCCCGGCTGCGGCTGATCGTACCGCTTTTTCTCACCTTAACTCTTTTTTTCCATGCTTTTCTGGTTTTTACTTTGCTCATGGCGTTTTCCTTTTCTGAGGCAACAGCGTCACGAAGATGAAATTTTCCTCCTGCTTCGGCGGCGCTTCCGGTTTGGCAATTTCATCCACATCCTGCACTAATTTCTCCACGACCTTCATCCCCAGGTTGGCCGTAATTTCACCTTGACGCGGTCGCCGTCGTTGAGAAATTCCCTGGTTTTGTTCAGTTTAACCTGGTAATCATGCTCGCTGATTTTCAGAGACAGCCGCATTTCCCGGACCGATGGGCGGTGCTGATGCTTGCGCGATTCCCGCTCCTGCCTCTTTTTTTCATAAACATACCGGCCGAAATCCATCATCCGACAGATCGGTGGAGTCGTATCCGAGCTGACTTCGACCAGATCAAAACCCTTTTCGCGGGCAAACCGGACCGCATCCCGAATATCAAATTCTCCCAGCAGATGCCGGTTTTCGTCAATCAGTTTTACCCGCTGGGCTCTTATTTCATAATTGACCTTTGGTAAGTTTTTAATCTTCACCTCCCAGTTCTGGTTCGATTAAATTAAAAAAATCCTTAATTTTCATGGCGCCCATATTCCCCCGGCCCCGTTTGCGGACCGATACCGTTTTATCCTGGATTTCCTTGGCGCCCACGACCAGGATATAGGGAATCTTCTGAATCTCCGC
>CBFGIH010000213.1:0-3089 GCA_965648775.1 Caldifarciminota bacterium
GATTCCCGTCGGCCGCCATGCCCGGACCGGCGGTTATCTCGATCAGTTTTTCTACCGCAACTACTATCAACCAGAACTCGGTAAGATTAACCTGATGGATTTTTTAGGAAGAATCACTCACAATTTCATCTTTTATTTTTTCACGATTTTACCGCAATCGCTTTTTGCCGCGGTGAAAAACCAAGTGCTGCTTGCCGCGCTGGGGTTGATGACTCTCGGCCTGATCATTTACGGCTTTGTTCTGCGCCGTCAACAATGGTCGGCGATGGAAATCTATTTAATCTTTGGCCTCGGCATCCTGCTCGCCTGGCCCGAGGTTTGGTCATCTGACCGCTTCCTCCTGCCCCTCTTGCCGATTTTGATCATCTACGCCGTCTGCGGTCTGCTCAATCTGCGTAAAGTTCTTGCTTATGCCCGGCCGACCCTGACCGTTTTGTTCCTGCTGATCAATCTCTGGGCTCTTTTGGACCTGGCGCAACCGACCGTAGCCAATAATTTAAGATTCCTGCGCGGTGATCGTTATGCCGGGTACACCACGGACTGGCGTCGTTATTTTGAGACTATTGAATGGATCAAAACCAACACCCCCGGCCAGAGCGTCATCATGGCCCGCAAACCCGAATTCGTTTATCTGCTGGCTAAGCGTAAATCATTCGTCTATCCCTACACGTCGGACCAGCGGGTCATGGAGCAAAGCATCCAGGCCGCCGATTATATCCTGCTCGACCAGTTTTTCTGGACCGGCACGACCCGGCGCTATCTTCTGCCCGTGCTGCAGGCGCACCTGGAACGCTACGAAGTCGTCTACCAATCCCCGCGGCCGGAGTTTTACATCCTGAAAATCAAGTCTCAGCCATAATCCAGCTTTTTCCCGGCGCTGCCTTTTTCTGGTTATAAGTTTTTGTCTCCTGATGAACTATTGACATAAATTGTTGATCTGTTATAATACTTGATGATTGATTTATTGAATTCGCTCCGCAGCTTGTATAATGATTGCCGATCCCTGGTAAAAATGCTGGCAGAATATGAAAAAAATCGCAGCCGGACCGATGTTTCTCCCTACGACCAGGAACGGGAACTGGAAAAAATTTCCCGGACGGCTGAACGCCTGCCTGATTTCGAAGGCCGCAAAAAAATCCGCGCATGGCTTGACCGGGAGCGAAAATCCCTGACCGCCGCCAAGGACGAATTCCGGTTTGACTTCGGACAACGGCTCAAGGAACTTCTGTCTTCCCGGGGCTGGGAAATCCGGGGACTGTATCCCAAGCTTCGCATCGGCCTCTACACGGTGGTGGTCAATTTTGAATTCGGTCGTGCCGAAATCTGGCTGGGCCCGGAAATTCTGAAAATCAAACCGAACCTGCCGCTGACGCCGGACGTCATCGTGGAAAATATCCTGCAGGTGGATGCCGAATACCGAACCAGCCCGTTTGATGCCGAAGTGTTTGGCCGAGACCTGCGCGCGGCGTACGAGCGGGCACTAATGGTCAGCGGTCGGAATTTTGGCGATAAACTTCCTTTAATGACGGTCCTGAGGGAATATGTCTTTTTGCAGCAGAAACCAAAGTTCTGCGTCGATCCCCGGCGCGAGCATTTCCGCGAATTCAGCCGCTTGCTGCTGGCCATGACCCTGTATCGGTTCATGAAAACCGAATTCAGCGCGACGGTCCGTTTCCAGGTCGCAACTTTTGATGCCACTTCAGACCCGCAAAAAGCACTCTGGGTGCCGTCGGACGACGAAGGTAATGGCACCCATTTCGGTCAAATATCATTTGAAGTTTAATCGGGATGAAAAGAACCCTCGCCAAAGCCATCATCCATAAACTGGGCAGTTTTGGCACGCCGCCCGAGTTCGGCCTTGAACAATTCAGCGTCGGACTCGACGCTCTGGTCGAGGTCCTCGAACAGGAATATCTGAAGGATCTCCTGCCCCTTAACCTTTCGTCCTTCAAACTCATCACCGGCAACTATGGTGGCGGCAAGACCCATTTCCTGTATCTTATCCGCGAATTAGCCTGGCGGCATAACTACGCCACCAGTTATGTCAGTTTGAGCGCGACCGAATGTCCTTTTGACCGGCTCGAGCTCGTTTATAAAAAAATCGCCGCGAACATCTCGGCGCCGCCTGCCGCCGAGGACCGGCTGCGGCCCGGACATTCGGGCATCGGCCATCTTCTTCGTTTCTGGTTTCAGGCGTCGCCCGCGGAACCGAAATTTCTTGAGCGCATTCCCAACCTGGAAAGCATGAGTTTCACGAACGCCGTGAAATCTGCCCTTCTCAGCCTGCAATATGAAGATTCAAACACTTTTGACGCCATGGTCCAATGGCTTCAGGCCGAGGATATTCCTCGCGATTTAAAGCTCAAACACCGGATTGCTGAACGGGTGGACCGCACCACCGCTTTCCGTATGCTGCGCAGTTTGATCCAGTTCATTAATGCCCTTGGTTATCGTGGTTTGATCTTGCTTTTTGATGAAGCAGAACGGGGCATAAGCATTTCTTCCGCCCGCGACAAGCGCCGGGCGCTGGATAACCTCCGCCAGGTAATCGATGAATGCGGTAATTCCCGACTGCCTGGGGCCATGTTCTTCTACGCGATACCTGATGAAAATATCTTATTGGAAGGCGCCGGCGGGGCCTATGAAGCATTAAAGCAGCGCCTTTATACCAATTTTACCGGCAGTAATCCCATGGGCGTGAAAATCAGTCTTGAAGATACCGGTTTGGATCCCGGCCGCTTTCTCCTTGAATTGAGCGCCAAATTGGCAAAAATATTTCAAGTCGCTTATGAAACTACCTTTGACCCGGCGCTCCAGGACCAGACCTGCCGGATCATGGCCGAAACCGCCCTGGAACTTCAGGTTCTTGACATCAGCTACCGTCGTCTGTTCGTGGTCGGCATCATTGAAGCCTTTCAAAAGCTTCGGGAAACCGGCGTCGCCCTGACCGCCGCTGAAGCCCGGAAACTGCTCCGTATTACGGCCAGGCGGCTTGAAGACAAAGAAAAATCGGCGATAGAGCAGGATGAGTTCTAACGTTGTCGGCCATCGCATTTTTGGTGAAGGCGTGGTCATCGAACGGCGCTGGG
>CBFGIH010000214.1:0-3084 GCA_965648775.1 Caldifarciminota bacterium
CCACGCCAAGCGGGCCCTGGAGATCGCCGCGGCGGGAGGTCATAATATTCTGATGATTGGGCCGCCGGGCACGGGCAAGACCATGCTCGCTCGACGACTGGTAACGATCCTGCCGCGCATGACCCTGATGGAAGCCCTGGAAACTACCAAAATCCATTCGGTCGCGGGCACCCTTCCGGCCGGCGAATCCCTGATCGCGACCCGTCCTTTCCGCTCGCCTCACCATACGATTTCCGACGCGGGCATCATCGGTGGCGGTCACGTACCCAAGCCCGGTGAAGTTTCCCTGGCGCATAACGGTGTTCTATTTCTGGATGAACTGCCGGAATTCCACAAGAACGTGATTGAAGTTTTACGACAACCACTGGAGGACGGTTTCGTAACCATCGGCCGGGCCAAGGTCACCCTGACTTACCCGGCGCGCTTCATGCTCGCTGCCGCCATGAATCCCTGCCCCTGCGGTTATTTCACCGATCCTTACCATGAATGCAAGTGCACACCCCTGCAGATCCAGCACTACCGGGCCAAGCTTTCGGGTCCGCTTTTGGACCGTATTGATATCCACATTGAAGTACCGTCGCTCAAATACGATGAGTTGAAATCAGCCCAGCCCAGCGAACCGTCCGCGCAAATCCGCGAACGGGTAAACCACGCCCGGGAATTGCAATTGTCGCGTTACCGGGATAAAAAAAATGTCTATTGCAACGCTCATCTGGAAACCCGGGACATCCGCCGTTGCTGTTTGATTGACGAGGAATCCCAGAATTTGATTAAAACCGCCATGGAAAAATTCGGGTTATCGGCCCGGGCCTACGATAAAATTCTGAAGGTCAGCCGCACGATCGCGGACCTGGAGAACAAAGAGGATATTGCCGTTGCCCACATCGCCGAAGCAATCCAGTACCGATCGCTCGACAAGGACGTCTGGAACAAGTTATAGTTAAGGATGGTTCCATTGCGGAGATCAACGGAAAGCTTGCTGTGATTTGCTTTTTGATTAATTAAAATCCACCTGCAGATCGCGCCTTAGCTTCTCGTATTTACGTTTGACCGGGGACCGGTTCCGTGCCCGGCAGGTTCTGACGATCACACTCGGTATTTAGGTCTCAGGTTTGAGAAAGTAATCTTTTTTATTTGTTAAAAAACCGCTTTTTGATCCTCGGCATAATCCGGATCGCACGCCAGATTTCAAGCAGAGGAAACGATTCCTTTTCGCCGGTCGCCAGCGCATACCGGCCATTATTGGCGGCATTGAAAACCCGTAGATAGTACGTACCTGAGGCCAGCGGCACCCTTGTTTCTGGTCCCATCAGGTAATTGTCCTTGCCGTACTTTTCATAAAAAGGTTTCCAGGCGGTCTGGTTGCTGTCGAGCAGAAAAATGACGGTCTGGCTGGAGTCAAGCACTTCGACCGAGAACCGATGATCCCGGTAAACAGGGATGTCCGGCACCAGGATGTTAATATACAAAGCCAGGCTTTCCGGCAGGACAACTTTAAACCACTCCGGAGCGCCGTTCAAGTCGCCGTAGAAGGCCTTGGAGATTTCAGGATGCTGGATGGGATACGGCTCGGCGGCCGTCGGCGATGAATCCATGATAAACTTTGGCTGGTGCGCAAACAATAAGCTGATGAGCGCGATAAATGCGATGATGATGTTTTTTTTCATTGTTCACCTCGAGGGCCAACGGTTCACGGCCTGCGGGCCTAAGTTGTTTTCTGGCAGTAGGGACACGATTGCTGCAAGGCGCATTCCGGACACCTGGGCTTTTTCGCCACGCAGATGTGCCGTCCGAACAGGACCAGCGCCTGCGAGACATAAACCCAATCCCGGCGGTCGAAGAATCGAGCCAGTTCGGCCTCGATCTTCTCCGGTGTCCGCGCGCGGGTCAATTGCAGACGGTCCCGGGCCAGGCGGATCACGTGCGTGTCCACGACCAGGGCGGGTTTGTGGTAAATCGTGACTAGAATCACGGACGCGGTTTTGCGACCGACGCCGTGCAGGCGGGTTAAATCTTCGATCGTATCGGGCACTCGGCCGTTAAACAAATTGACGATATCCCGGCTGCATTGCTTGATTGCTTGGGCCTTGGCGTTGTAAAATCCCAGAGGTTTGACAATGCGCTTAATCTCTTCCAGGTCGGCATCGGCCAGCGCGCCGGGCGTCGGGTATCGTCGGAAAAGTTCGGGCGTGATTTCATTTACTTTCTTGTCCGTGGCCTGGGCCGATAAAATCGCGGCGATAATCAGTTCGAACGCATTACGGTGATGGAGCTCGATTCGTGGGTTTGGATAATGAACTTTGAGCGCCGCAATGATTTCTGATTTCTTCAGGATCTTCATTGAACCATTGTAGTGTAAAAAATTTTGCCTGTCAAGTTAGATGTGATCTGACGGCAGGAGACCAGCCATCCCCCAACGCTTGACTTTGCTTTCCTTCGCGCTATAATATGCGGTGAAAGAAATGACGCGCCGCGAAAAAATCAAGCGGGAATTACAATCCTGGGCCGTGGTGATATTGATCGTCCTGGTGCTGAAGGCGACTTTTATCGAAGCCATGGTCATTCCCACGCCGTCCATGGAACGCAACCTGCTCATGGGCGACGCGCTCATGGTCAACCGGTTCATCTTCGGCGTAAAAATTCCAATTCCCTTCACCAATCGCCAGATCCCCCTCATCCCCGGACACGTACCTCGACGCGGCGACATCGTCGCTTTCCTCTCGCCCCTGGAAAATAAAAATCTGGTCAAGCGCTGCGTAGCCGTGGCCGGCGATACGGTTCGCATTGTCAACAAGACCCTTTATGTTAACGGCCGGCGGATCGAGGAAAACTACGTGCAATTTCGCGACGCCCGTTGTTACCCCGGCGCGGAACTGAACCGCAAATATCTCCAGTCGACCTGGGAGCAGGGAGCATTGTTTAAAAACCTGCCCTATCAATTGTTGCGCGATAATTTCGGACCGGTGGTCGTGCCCGAGAACTGCTTTTTTATGATGGGCGACAACCGCGACGATTCATTCGATTCGCGTTTTTGGGGCCCGCTGCACAAAAAATATCTGCTGGGAAAACCGCTTGTTATCTTTT
>CBFGIH010000215.1:0-1913 GCA_965648775.1 Caldifarciminota bacterium
TCGTCCCCCAGGACGAAAAAGTGGTAAAACTGAATCAGAATGAATCGCCCTTTGATGTGCCGCGGGAAATCAAGGAGGGCATCATCGAGCGTCTGCGCGCCACGGCCTGGAACCGCTATCCACGGCTCGATCCCGAACTGCTGCGGTCCCGCCTGGCCGACTACACCGATTTTTCGCCGGCGGGCATCCTGGCCGGCAGCAGTTCCAATGAAATCATCCAAACGATCATGCTCGCCTGTGTCCGGTCCGCGGATGTCCTGGTTGTGATCGAACCCGGTTTTTCCATCTATCCCCGACTCGGCCAGATCATGGAACTTGATGTTCGGGCTGTACCTCTGGACCGAAATTTCCGCTTTAAAATCAAACCCCTGATCGAGGCCGCGCGCCAGGCGCAGCTGGTCATGATTGCTTCGCCCAACAATCCTACGGGCACGGCTCTTACCCGGGAAGATATCATCCGGCTGGCCAACGCAACAAGGGGTTATCTGGCCATTGACGAAGCATATTATGAATTTGCCGGCGAGACCTGTCAGCCCCTGCTTGAAAAATTCGAACGGCTCATGATCATCCGCACTTTTTCCAAGGCCTTTGGCCTGGCGGGTGTGCGGCTGGGTTACCTGATGGCCCGACCCGAGATCATTGAAGTCCTGGAAAAAGTCAAACTGCCTTTCTCGCTTGGTTTTTTCCCGCAGATCTGCGGCGAGGAACTGCTTCGCCGACCGCAGATCGTCCGCGCCACCACCGCGGCGATCGTCCGCGGTCGTCATTTTCTGACTAATGCCCTGAAACGCCTGCCCGCGGTGCGCATCATTCCTTCGCGGGCCAACTTCATCCTGTTTCAGGTCCAGCGGCAAACCGCCCGCCGCGTGTTCCACGGCCTGCGCCGCCGGGGTGTCCTGGTCCGCGCCTTTGATCGGCCGCCCCTGAATGAATGGCTGCGGGTGACCATTGGTCGGCCTGAAGAAAATGAAGTGTTTCTCCGCGCTCTGAGCAATGTTCTGGAGGAAACATGAAACGCCTCGCCCGGATCCGGCGCGTGACCCGAGAAACCAGCATCGCGATCCGCCTGTGCCTGGACGGCACCGGCAAAAGCCAGATTCGCACATCCATTGGCTTCATGGATCACATGCTGGCTTCACTGGCCAGGCATGGACGCATGGATTTGAATATCACGGCGCGCGGCGATCTCCACGTTGACCAGCACCACCTGGTCGAGGATCTGGGCATCGTGCTGGGCCAGGCGCTAGACCACGCGCTCGGTCCGCGCCGCGGCATCAACCGCGCCGGTTATTTTATCCAGCCCATGGATGAAGCCCTGGCCGTGGCCGCGGTGGACATCGCCGGCCGGCCGCACCTTTCCTGCCAGGCCAAATTCCGGCGCCGTTTCTGTGGTGATCTGGATACGGATCTGATCGAGGACTTTTTAGCCGGTCTGGCCGCCCACCTCAGGGCGAACATCACCGTCCGCATTCCTGCTGGCCGCAGTGATCACCACAAGCTTGAAGCCCTGTTCAAAGCCCTGGGCCGGGCTCTGCATATGGCCTGTTCCCGTGACCGGCGGCTGCGCCGGGAAATGCCCAGTGTCAAAGGAGTGATCTGATGATCGCCATCATTGACTATCAGGCGGGCAACCTCCAGTCGGTGGTGAAGGCGCTCCAGTACCTGGACGCTCCCTGCCGGATCGCCAGCCGGGCTGCTGACCTTCAAGGCTGCGACCGGATTATCCTGCCTGGCGTCGGTGCTTTTGGTGCGGCCATGCTTTCGCTCAATCAATCCGGCCTGGCGGATGAGTTAAAAAAATGGCTGAAGGCGGGAAAATCTTTTTTAGGCATCTGCCTGGGTATGCAGCTCCTTTTTGATGCCAGCGAGGAAAACCCCGGCGTTGCCGGTTTAGGTTTTCTCAAGGGATCAAG
>CBFGIH010000215.1:1923-2483 GCA_965648775.1 Caldifarciminota bacterium
ACCGCGGGCAAGGTTCCCCAGATTGGCTGGAACCGGCTGGAACTCCATCGGCCGGATAATTTATTTACCGGAATTGAGGCTGAGCCGTTTTTCTACTTTTTACACAGTTTCTACGCGGTGCCGGCTGACCCTTCGGTGGTGCTGGCTTCGGCCCAATATCACCTTAGTTACCCGGCAGTGATCAAGCAGGGCGCGGTCACGGCCGTGCAGTTTCATCCGGAAAAAAGCGGCCTGGCTGGTATCCAGTTTCTGCGCAATTGGGTGAAGACATGACTGCGATCCGCATCATTCCCTGTCTTGATGTTGACCAGGGCCGGGTGGTCAAAGGGGTTAAATTTCGTCAGCTCCAGCCGGCCGGCGATCCAGTCGTGCTGGCCCGGCAGTATAATGATCAGGGCGCGGATGAACTGGTCTTTCTCGATATCGGCGCTTCACCGCAGAGCCGGGTAACCATGCTCGACGTCGTGGAACGAGTTTCCCGATGCGTCTTCATTCCGCTCACGGTCGGCGGTGGCATCAGAAGCCTGGCCGACATGCGCTCGGCGCTGAATGCGGGCGCG
>CBFGIH010000215.1:2493-3080 GCA_965648775.1 Caldifarciminota bacterium
TGCTGACTGAAGGCAGCCGCGTTTTCGGCCGGCAGTGCCTGGTTTTGTCCATTGACGCCAAAAAACATGGCGACCGGTGGCTCGCCTACACTCACGGCGGCCGGCGGCAGACCAATCAGGATGCTCGGGAATGGGCGATCAAGGGTACGGCCCTGGGCGCCGGCGAAATCCTGCTCAATTCGATTGATCAGGATGGTACCCGGCAGGGCTATGACCTGGCTTTGACCCGCGCCGTGGCTGAAGCGGTGCCGGTGCCGGTCATCGCCTCGGGCGGCGCCGGCCGCCCGGCGCAAATAGCCGCGGCGGTACAGGCAGGCAAAGCCGATGCGGTTTTGCTGGCTTCGCTTTTGCACTATGGTGAATGCACGATTGCTGAAATCAAGCAGCAACTATCCGAGAGAGGAGTGCCGGTCCGATGGTAATTCCCTCGATTGACCTGCTGGACAACAAGGTCGTCCAGCTGCGCCAGGGACGCGATAAGGTGCTGGAGCAGGACAACGCCCTGGATTTGATTCGGATTTTTGACCGCTGTGCGCAAACCTGCGTCGTCGACCTCAACGCGGCCCGGGGCCAGGGTGACAACCAAG
>CBFGIH010000216.1:0-3079 GCA_965648775.1 Caldifarciminota bacterium
ATTGACCAGGTAGTTAACGCCGTGCATCAGGCCGGCATATCACGCAAGGTATGCCGTTTCCGGCCCCTCGGCGTGGTCAAAGGATAAGCGGGTCGGTGCATATTTTGCCGGACGGCCTGAAATATGACATTAATTGATAAAATAAAAGGCGCATCAGAAGCTCCCGGCGTCTATCTGTTCAAGGATCAAAATGGACGGGTGGTTTACATCGGCAAGGCCGTTAATTTAAGGAATCGCCTGAACTCCTATCTCAAACCCGCGGATGAAAAATCACGCTTTTTAATGAATCAAGCCCGTGATCTGGAAACGATTATCACGGCTTCAGATATAGAAGCCCTGACCCTGGAAGAATCGCTTATTAAATTACATAAACCTAAGTATAATATTCGTTTGAAAGACGATAAAAAATACCCATATTTAAAAATAACTATTAAAGATAAATTTCCCAGAATCCTGTTTACACGGGACATTAGACCAGACCAATCCCTGCTTTTTGGCCCATATACCAATGCCCGGTATCTGCGCCTGACGCGCGATGCCCTCTGCCGGATTTTCAAACTTGCCAGCTGCCAGAAAGATTTAACGATCAAGCATCAACGCGCGTGCCTGGAATACAGCGTAAAACGCTGCCTGGGTCCCTGCGTAGAGGCGGTCAGCCCTGAAGAGTACGAACGTGCCGTTTCTCAGGCGGTGCGTTTTCTGCGCGGCCATTCGACCGAGTTGATGAACGAGCTGGAAAAACAAATGTGGCAATACGCCCGGGAAGAAAAGTTCGAAGCCGCCAGCCGCCGGCGCGACCAGCTGCGCGCCCTGCAGAACATTTCCCAGCGTCAGCAGACCGTGACCGCCGATGATATCGACCGGGACATTATCGGTTTTGCCCGCAGCCGTAACCTGGGCTGCGCGTGTTTAATGCGGATTCGGGAAAATCGACTGGAGGCCAAAGAAAACTTCCGGCTGGCGATCCGGGCCGAGGACGAAGAGGCGGATCTGATTGACGCCTTCCTCCGCCTCATTTACACTCATGTTTCTTATCTTCCCGATGAAATCGTCATCCCCCGGGCCGGATCATCCGCTGATTTGCTGGAAAAATGGTTTCGCCGCCGCGGTTTCGCTACCCGCATCCGGACGCCGGAACGAGCGCCTCTGCCCCGGCTCATGGCCTGGGCCTGCCGCAATGCCGAAGCTGAACTTTCCCATGCCCTGGTCCGCCAAACGGTTCCTCATGCTCTGATTGAACTTCAGAATTTTTTGAAAACGCCCAATCCCCTGCGCTGGATCGAGGCCTTCGACATCTCGAACCTGGGCGAAAAATGGGCGGTCGGCGCGTCGGTTTGTTTCAAGGACGGCAAGCCTTTCAAAGCGCAATACCGCCGCTATCGCATCCGCCGCGTTCCCGGTCAGAATGACTTGGCCATGATCAACGAGATCGTGGACCGCCGGCTCAAGGACCTCCACGAGAACCAGACCCGGCCCGATATCCTGCTCATTGACGGCGGACGGCTTCAGCAAAACGCGGCCAACTGCGCGGTCCAGCAAATAAACCTTGATCTACCCGTGTACGCCCTGGCCAAGCGCCGCGGCCAACTTTTCCGGCCTGACGGCAAAATTGTTTCCCTGCCGTCGTTTTCGCGCAGCGGCATCCTGCTTAAACGGATCCAGGATGAAGTCCACCGGTTCGCCGTGACCTATCACCGCCGGCTCCGGCAAAAGCAGCTGACCTCATCTGAACTGGACCGCATTCCCGGCATCGGTCATCGCCGGAAAATGATTTTGCTCAACCATTTTGGCAGTCTGGACCGCCTGAAAAAGGCGTCCGAGGAGGACATATCAAAAATACCGCTCATCGGGCTTCGGCTGGCCCGCCTCATCTACGAATCTTTACATTCCTGAGCCCGGTGGGTCTGCTCGCGGTCGTCACCGGCTCCCGGGGTTTGATCGCGATCGGCCGGCTCGTGAAGAAGACCGCGCCGATCAAGTGCCGGCCCGGAGATCAAACCGGCCGTCAGGCACGCCGTTTCCTGCAAAATTATTTCCGCGGTCGGTTCCATCATTGCCGTTTGCGGCTGGACTGGACCGGCATCTCCCCTTTTGGCCGACGAGTTTACCGGGCCCTGCTGAAGATTCCCGCCGGCCGCACGCTCACTTATCAAGACCTGGCGCGGTTAATAAAAAAACCCGGCGCGAGCCGGGCCGTGGGTAATGCCTTGCGCCGCAATCCCTTTTTAATTTATGTCCCGTGCCACCGGGTGATCCGCGCGGACGGGCAACCAGGCGGTTTTGCCGCCGGGATCAAGGTCAAACGCTGGCTTTTAACGCACGAAAGGTAATATTTCCCCATTAAATTATTTCCGGGTCACCACGTACCTTTTGCCGAGAAACCGGGGCAGGCTCATCTGATCGTCAACCGCCGCCAGCACCTGACCGCCGTGGGCCGCGAGGTGACGCCGGATGGTTTCTTCGGAAATGCAATACATGTCCTTGATCGCCCAGGTGCCGTATTTTTTTTGTTTATAAATCCGGCGCAGGCCAGGCGGAGCCAGGCGGTTAAAAGCCAGACGGAGCAGCGTGCCCAGGCTGAATCTCGGCCGCGTGGTCATCTGGAAAACCACGATGCCGCCGGTTTTGATGATGCGCAGGAACTCTTTTAAGTAACCGAACGTCAAGGCCGGCGGGATGTGCTGGAACACGATATTGGAGTAAATAAAATCAAAATAATCATCAGGAAAAAGCCGCAGGTCCAGCTGATCATTGACCAGGAAGCGGCAACGATCGGGATGCAGGTTGTATTTTTCCGCCAGTTCAATCATGCGGCAGGAAATGTCCACCCCCCAAACTTCCTGAAAATATCCCGCCAGGGCCTGGCTTAAGCGGCCCACGCCGCAGCCAAAATCCAGGGCCCGGCCGTCCAGCCGGCGAACCGGAATTTGCGCCAGCTGCTCCATCACGGACCGGATTTCGATTTCGCCGGTGTGAAAAAGTTCCTGGATGGTCCAGCGGTTGTTTTTCTTGTCCGGCTCCGGCAAAATGGACCACAGGGGATCAACCCGGGCAAATTCTTCCCAATTATCTTTGATGT
>CBFGIH010000217.1:0-3068 GCA_965648775.1 Caldifarciminota bacterium
CAAATCCATGGCCGTGGGCTTGAAAGGCGTTCAGCAGGAGCGCACCATTTCCGACACTTTCGCTCAATCTATGACCGGGGAGACCTTGATCGATCTCAAGGAACTAAATCTCCTTATTGGTTCGGGCGGGGTGCTTTCGCATGCGCCCAGGCGCAATCAGTCGGCCTTGATGATGATCGATGCTTTTCTGCCTCAGGCGGTGACCCGATTAGCCGTGGATTCAATTTTTATGATGCCACATCTGGGCGTGCTCTCCACGGTTCACGAGCAATCCGCGACCGAAGTTTTTGACAAGGATTGCTTGATTCCCCTGGGCACTTGCGTGGCGCCGATCGGCGAAGGCAAGGAAGGTGCACCGTGCCTGAAAGTCACGATTGAAGGCGGCGAAGAACACAAGGTGGCCTTTGGCGAGATCCGGCTCATCAACCTGCCGCCGGAGAAGAAAACCAAAGTGATTTTAAATCCGGAAAGAAGTTTTGATATCGGCGCCGGCAAGGGCAAGAGCATTGATCAGACCATCAGCGGCGGTGTGGTGGGATTGATCATCGACTGCCGCGGTCGTCCGTTCGCCCTGCCCGTGGAACGCAAGAAACGAATTGAAATGCTCAACAAATGGTTCGCCGCCATGGATATGTACCCCACGGTCTCGTCTGCATGAAAACATTTTACGGTTGCGGTTGCGAAACGCGTTTCGTAATTGAAGATCGATATCCGGCGACGCCCGAGAACCGACGTTGGACGAAGCGCGGTTCGAAACCAACCGGCGACGGACAAAGCCTTTTTTCCAAAGGAGGTTAGCTGATGCCCCTGCCGAAAAGGAGACATTCCCATTCCCGCAAAAACAAACGCCGTTCCCAGTTTAAAATGCAGCCGCGTC
This sequence comes from Caldifarciminota bacterium, assembly GCA_965648775.1. Classification (GTDB taxonomy): domain Bacteria; phylum Hydrothermota; class Tepidihabitantia; order SM23-42; family JAOAFX01; genus CBFGIH01. Next base: position 878 of record CBFGIH010000217.1, read on the forward strand.
AATATATAGAATGTCCCAAGTGCCACAGCCCGAAACTGCCGCACCGGGTTTGTCCGACCTGCGGCAACTACAAGGATATTCTGGTCGTCAAGCCCAAGGAAGAGGAAAAGAGTTGAAAATTGGATTCGATCTCATGGGCGGCGACCTTGCGCCTAAGAACGAAATCGAAGCCCTGAAACTGCTGAGCCAGGATCATGTCAGCGAGATCCTGGCGGTGGGCCGGGGTGAGTTTGAAAAACAGGTTAAGAACCTTGGTTTTGATTATCGGGTGGCGGATGAAGTGATCGGCATGCACGAGATTCCGATGATCGCAGTCAAACAAAAACGCAACTCATCCCTGGCCGTGCTGTTTCATCTGCTCAAGCAAAAAGAAATTGATGCCCTGGTCAGTGCCGGTAACACCGGCGCGATTATGGGCTTCAGCGTTTTTGAATTGGGAAATATCGAGTCGGTTTCCAAGCCCGGTCTGGCGATTACCATGCCCACGCAGAACGGTTACATGGTGATGATTGATATCGGCGCCAACATCAAACCCAAGCCGATCGATTTTGTGCATTACGGAATCATGGGTTCCATTTTCAGCCGGATTACCCAGGGCAAAGACAATCCCAAAGTCGGGATTCTCAACATTGGCTCAGAAAGCGGCAAGGGAGATGAAATCCGGCAGAAATCCTACGAACTGCTCAAAACCAGCGGTGTCAATTTCATCGGCAATATCGAGGGTAACGATATCATGAAAGGCTTTGCGGATGTCGTGGTCAGCGACGGCTTCACTGGCAATGTCGTTTTGAAATTAACTGAGGGGATCGTCGATATCATCTGGCATATGCTCCGGGAAACCGTGGACGGAGCCCGACGGCGCAAAGTCGGTCAGTACCTGGTCCGGCCGGCGATCGATGACTTGAAGGCAAAATTCAGTTACGAGGAATATGGCGGCGGGATCCTGTTGGGCGTGGAGGGAGTGGTAATCATCGGCCACGGCCGGTCATCACCGTTTGCGCTCAAAAACGCGATCCGGCTGGCCAAGAGCTGCGTCGAGTCAAACATCATCGAGGAGATAAAAAAGGAAATAATAAAATGAAATCATATATCGCCGGCTTTGGTTTTCACGTGCCAGAAAAGGTTCTGGACAACAAGTATTTCGAGTCGATCATTGACACCACTGATGAATGGATTCGAACCCGTTCCGGAATCGTCGAGCGACACGTGGTTGACGAGCAGACGGCGACCAGCGACCTGGCGATCGTCGCCGCCCGGCAGGCCCTGGCCACCGCTCAGATTCAACCCGCCGACATCGGCGCGATCATCTGCGCCAGCGTGACGCCGGATATGATGTTTCCCTCAACCGGCTGTCTGCTTCAGAACGCGCTGGGCGCGCCCAAGGTAATGGCTTTTGATATTTCGGCGGCCTGCAGCGGGTTTCTCTACGGGCTCGTGCTCGGTGACAGCTTGATCAAGAACGGATACGATAATGTCCTGGTTATCGGCGCCGAATGCTTGACCAAAATCACCGATTACACGGACCGCGGTTCTTGTTTTCTGTTCGGTGATGGCGCCGGCGCCGTTTTACTGAAGAAAACCGAAGAAGACCGGGGGATAATTTCGCACTTCCTGGCGGCTGACGGGTCCAACTGGAAGATCCTCCACCAACCAGCCGGCGGGTCCAGAAAGCCCGCCAGCCATCAGACCGTGGATCAGCGTGAGCATTTTATCCGGATGGAGGGCAACGAGGGTTTCAAGGTCGCGACCCGGGCCATGACCGAAGCCGCGCTGGAGACCATTAAGCGCGCTGATCTACCGCCGGAAAGATTGAAATTGGTCATAACTCACCAGGCCAATATCCGAATCATGGACGCGGTCGCCAAACGGCTCAATGCCGCGGACAAATTCTATGTCAATCTTGACAAGTATGGCAACACCTCCTCAGCATCTATCCCCATCGCCCTGGCCGAAGCCGTGCAGGCCGGCCGGATCCAGCCCGGCGATTACGTGCTGCTGGTTGCGTTTGGCGGCGGTTTCACCTGGGGCGGAGTATTGATTAAGTGGTGAGAGGAATCTGCCCGACCGGGCATAGAGCATAGCCTGACCCGGAATCATAAACACCATCAAGACCGTTTTCTACTTTTAATCACCGCGGTTTTCTTTTTTGCCGGCGTGGCCGCCCTTATCTATGAAGTGGCCTGGCAGCGCG
>CBFGIH010000218.1:0-3036 GCA_965648775.1 Caldifarciminota bacterium
TGACTTTTGCATCATGTTCCAGCAGCGTTCACGGACTTCATCTTCGGTGAAAAAATATTTCTGAAGATCCTGCACCCATTCCAGGTAAGAAACCGTCACGCCGCCGGCATTGGCGAGAATATCGGGAATGATGAAGACATCTCGCTGGTGCAACAGGTCATTGGCTTCGGTTGTGGTCGGGCCGTTGGCGCCCTCGCAAATAATCCGTGCCCGGATTTGATCCGCGTTGTCGGCCGTGATCATTCCTTCCATGGCACAGGGAAGAAGAATATCGCAATCAAGACGAAGGAGTTCATCGTTGGTGATGGCATCGAGTTTTTCAAAACCCTTCACGCTCCTGGTCTGCCGGACATAAGCATCCAGCCGGGGGATGTTGATGCCGTTGGGATGATAAATGCCGCCGTAAATGTCGGTGATGGCAATGATGCGGCAGCCGTAATCATGGAGAAAACCCGCAATGGACGATCCAACATTACCGTAGCCGATGATCGCAACCCGCTTGCCTTCCAATGGATATTCCAGATACTTGGAAGCTTCGAGCAGGGTGTAATACATTCCCAGACCAGTGGCTTTGTTGCGGCCCCGGGATCCGCCCAGGGATAGCGGTTTGCCCGTGACGACGGCAGGTTCAAAATGACCGATATAGCGGCTGTAGGCGTCGCAGATCCAGGCCATGGTCTGAGCATTGGTCCAGACATCCGGCGCGGGAACATCGCGGTGGGGGCCGATAATTTCCTTGATGGCATAGGTGTATTCTTTGGTGAGTTTTTCCAGTTCGCGTTCAGACATTTCCGGCGGATTGCAGATCACCGCGCCCTTGGCGCCGCCGAGGGGAAGATCGAGCACCGCACATTTCCAGGTCATCCAGGCGGCCAGGGCTTTGCATTCGCTCAGCGATGCGTCCGGGCTATAGCGGATGCCGCCCTTACCCGGTCCCCGTATGGTCGAATGCTGAACCCGAAAACCGGTAAAAGTTTCAACTTTTCCACTGTCCCGGGTGATGGTCATATGCACGGTTAATTCTTTTTCAGGGTGTTTCATCCGATTATAAATCCATGGTTCCAGATCGAGAATGCTGGCTGCCTTTTCATACTGCAAGGTAGCCTCAATAAATGGGTCATAGTTGGCTTTGTTTTTCTTTTCAGGCATTTTTGCCTCCTTCTGAACGGTTATCAAAGGCAAGTATCGTGCCCGAAATTCGTGCCGTGATTTAAGCCTTTTTTTATTTAACCTATAGCAAAATGCTAAGTTTTATCGCAAAATGCTATGAGCGTTTTTTTAGTTTTCTTAAAAGCGTGGTTAGATGAATGCCCAGTATTTCCGCGGCGCGGGATTTATTGCCGCTGGTATATGCGAGTACTTCCTGTATGTATTTTTGTTCTATTTCATCCAGGCGCATCATGGTTTTATCAGAGTTTGATTCATGGGGATCGGGGATTTCCCGATGGCCGAGGCGTATTTCCGGGGGCAAATAATCTTCTCGAATTTCAGGACCAGGATGCAGGGCCATGATGCGTTCTATGATATTTTTTAGTTCCCGGACATTGCCCGGCCAGGAATAGGCGCGAAGCAACTGGCCGGCGGTTTCGGTTATGCCCGTGTAATTTCGGTGCAATTCACGGTTAAAATCACTCATGAAACTTAAAGTCAAAGGAATAATATCTTCCGGTCTTGATTTCAACGACGGGATGTTAATGGGCACGACATTCAACCGGTAGTATAAATCTTCCCGAAATGTCCGGTGGGCAATTGCTTCATCAAGATTCTGGTTCGTGGCGGTGATGAAACGGACATCAACCGGCGTGGGCTGGGTGGCACCGAGCCGGATGAAGGATTGATCTTCCAGGAGTTTGAGAATCTTGGCTTGAAGGGAAAGCGGCATATCGCCGATTTCATCCAGGAAAACCGTACCCCGATCGGCTTTCTCAATCAGTCCGATTTTCCGGCGACGGGCATCGGTGAAGGCACCTGGTTCGTACCCGAAAAGTTCGCTTTCCAGCAGCGTATCCGGGATCGCGGCGCAGTTGATTTCAATAAAAGGTTGATCTGCCCGTGGACTGTTGTAATGGATAGCGCGCGCCAGCATTCCCTTGCCGACGCCGCTTTCACCGGTGACCAGCACGGTCGTTTTTTCCAGCGCCGCGATTTTCCGGGCCGTCGCGACCACTTCGGCCATGGCCGGGCTGACGGAAATGATCCGGTCAAAATAATACTTTCCTTTTTCGCTCTCAATCGTTTCCGTGTATTTGATTTTCAGGGCTTGCAATTCCAAACCGCGGGCAACGGCGGCTTTCAGGTCACGGATCTTGAACGGTTTCAACAGGTAGTCGTAGGCGCCGTGCTTCATGGCCTCCACGGCTTTTTCCAGAATTTCATAAGCGGTCATCATGATGACGACCGTGGCCGGATCCTCGTTTTTAATTTGCTTCAGGACTTCAATGCCGTCAATACCGGGCAGCATGAGATCAACGAGCACGACTGCTGGATGATGACCCCGAAAAATATCCAATCCGTTTTCGCCGCGGTCCGCCAACAGAATTTCGTAGCCCTCTTTTTCCAGGGCCCGCTTGAGATTGGTCAGGGTCAATGTCTCATCGTCGATGATTAAAATGGTGCTGGTCATTATTCGATTACCTCCCGGCGTTCTTTGCCGGTTTGCCGAACCGGCAGCACAATCGTGACGGTCGTGCCGACGCCGACGGTGCTGTTGATTTTGATCTCGCCGTCATGATTTTTAACATAGCTGTAACTGATGCTCAATCCCAGACCAGTCCCGGTGCTCTTTTTCGTGGTGAAGAATGGTTCAAAAAGCCGGGGAAGGTTTTCCGGAGGAATGCCGATGCCGGTATCAGCGACGATGATTTGTATTTGATCTTCGAATTTCATCTTGTCGGTTTGGACGTTGATCCGGCCCCGGCCGCCCGGCATGGCCTGGGCAGCATTCAGCAGGATGTTGATCAATATCTGACGGAGCTGATTGCTATCCGCGGTGATGAGGGGGATCTCTTCGGGAAGCTGCTGAACAATTTCCACTTT
>CBFGIH010000219.1:0-2998 GCA_965648775.1 Caldifarciminota bacterium
GCCGCTGGTAAAATCAGTTATATCGCTGGCCGCTGGCAGCCTCGACTTTACGGCTCGCTTTCCGGACGAACACCCGTTGAACGGGTGAATTACGAAACTAATTACCTGCAAGACACGGTGTTGATCAATCTGTTTGACGGCCGGATTTACGACGGCGGTTTTTTTGCCGAGATTAAAATTGATCCCGACCGCCATATTTCCCTGGCCGCGAATTGCCGGGATATCAACATTGGTCCGCTCATCGGTTTGAACACACCGATGCGGGTCAGCGGCTTCGTTTCCTATCAGAAAGAATCATTCTCGGGGCTTGTGAATTTGAATACGCCGGGCCATGCCGTGCTTGATTCCATCAGATTCTTCGGCCGGTTTGACCGGCAGGGCCTGCAGCTGGATTCCCTGATCACTCGTCGTGGGAACGGTGCCCTGGCCGTGGCCGGGCCGGTCCTGCCTACCTGCAGTCTCACGGTAACTTTTGATCGTTATGCGCCGGATTTTTTGGCTTGGTCCGGGCATTTTGACGGCTTGCTCAATGGCAAATGCCAGGTGCGGGGCAACCTGCGCCGGCCCGCGGGTTTGGTCTGGTCGGCTGACTTGAAAATTGAAAATCTCATCTTTATGTCTTTTCACTGCCAGACGCTTCTGATCAAGGCCCGCGATTATCGTTTTCCTTTTTTTGGTCGAACCGCGATCATCCAGGCAGTCGCCCCCGGTTATCAGCAATACCGGCTTGACAGCCTGACGCTGGAAAAGGATGTCGGTCAGTTCATCCTGCGCGGCCATCGCGGTTCGGACAGCATCTGGGCCAGCGGTGCTATGGATGATTCTGGCCAGGGTACGATTGAACGCGCGGGCGTGATTTATCGGGCGGTCTCGATGATTTCCCGCCGGTCGATCGGGTTTAACCTGTGGCCGCTGCGCTTCGGTGATTTTGATCTGGAATTGCTGGGTGGAAGCGTGCGCGGTTCCATTGCCCCCCTGCGCCTGACCGCACGGGATATTGATCTTGCCAGCATGAAACAATGGTTCAAGCAACGAGAATCCATCCAGGGTGCCGTTGATGCTGATTATGACGGACGACGGCTGACGCTTCAGGCACGGGACATTGAATTTCGCGGTCTGAGCGGCGCAGGTCTGGAACTGGATGTCCAGCGCCAGGATCAGGGGTTGATCATTGACCGGCTCGAGATCCATGACCAGCAGGGCCAGTCATTAAGTCTCAAAGGCTATCTTTCTGAAGCGCGCTCGGCACTGGATATTCAGGCGGAGAATTTCGGCACCTGGCCGTTGTTCTTTTTAAACCGGATCCTGGAAAACCAGGCCGGCCGGGTTAGCGGCAAGGCCCGGATTTCCGGAAACCTGAAGGAATTTAAAATGGAAGGCGATGCCCGGGTGGAGGAATTTTCTTTCGGATTAAAAGTTATCGAAGCTCGCTTTGACTCTATCCGCAGTGAAATCAGGTTTGATGGCGACCGGATTCATTTCCGGAATGCCCGCGGCCGCATTTATTCTACCGGCTACAATAAAATCGCTCACTCGGCTGAGGTCACGGGCGGCGGCACCGTGCGGCTGGAGGAAAAGTTCAAGACCAGGGCACTTGACTTTGAATTCGCTTTCCGCGATGCGCCGATACAATATCCGCCGATTGTGTATGGCCGGGGCACGGGTAATTTCCGATTGAGCATGAAGGACGGAGTGCCATACTACGGCGGGGTCATCACGGTCAAGGAGGGAGTGGTGCCCATTGATTTTGGCACCCAGTTTCCTACGCCCGAACCAGGCGTGAAGGTGAACGAAAATTGGCGCATGAATCTGAAAATCGCGGCCGACCGGGATGTCTGGCTGCGCAACCGATCCGCTGATATTGAGTTCGGCGGCGAACTTTTCGTTATCAAGGAACAGGGACCGCTGTACCTGGCCGGCCAGTTGAAAGCCCGGCGCGGTGATTTTTACTGGTTCAGCCATACCCTGAGGGCAACCGAGGGCACCCTGACCTTTGTGCCGGCCGATATCATTGATCCGCAGATTGATGTCCGCGCCGAACTGAACAGCCGCGAGCGATCCCTCAAAACCAATGAAGAAATCAAGGTGATCCTGCATTGCTCAGGCACGATCATGGAGCCGGTTTTTGAATTTTATTCGGAACCGCCGGAATACAGCGAGCAGGATATCCTTACCTATCTTAATCTGAACGTGACGTGGCGCGAATTGGAATCCATTCAGCGCGGCGAGTATGTCGGCAAGGCCCTGCCCAAGTCCCTGCTGGCCCTGCTGGAGAATGATGTTTCCATCCGGATCAGGAAATACACCGGTGTGGATGTCCTGCAGATCCAGGCACCGCTGTTTGATCCGGAACAAAGTACCAAGCTGACCGTGGGCAAATACGTTTCGCGCAATTTGTTTGTCAGCTACACTTATGATTTCACCTATTATGCCAACCAGTTCAATGTGGAATACTTCATTGACGACAAAAACGAGATCATGGTGCGGCGGGATGAAACCGGTGCCTACAGTCTGGAATACCGGTATCGGATTAGATTTTAAAACCATCGACAATTAAAGTGACGGGTTGGATCAAGCTTGACAGGAATGAGTTTTATCTTATACTTACAATCAGCAGGAGGTATTTTTGCGTTACTTATATGCGGTATTGACCTTTTTCACTCTGATTTTCGCCAGCCGTTTGACCGTGACCAGAGACCAGCTGGGACCGGTTGCCGGGCCGTTTCCCAACCACCACCTGATGATCAAGGTGGCAACGCCATCCGGCCTGAAAACCTATCCTGGTCACGCCATTGGCGCCATTGACTGGTTCGGCGGTTTTAACCGCGCCCGGATCAGTCAGGGCCGGGCCACGCTTAATATTCTGGTCTTGAAAGTCGAATTTGTCGAGGACGCGGATTCCATCACCAGCGGCAATGGTAAAATGGATTTAATCGGCTTTGGTTCGCCCGCGGACGGTTTAAACTACGATCCGCCACACACGAAACTGTATTTTCAG
>CBFGIH010000220.1:0-2971 GCA_965648775.1 Caldifarciminota bacterium
CTGATGAACCCGAATTGATGCGGTTAATGGTCGAGGCCAATTTCATCGTCGTATTTGTCGGCGTCGAAAGCCCGAATCCAGATTCCCTGCGGGAAACCAATAAACATCACAACCTGCGCGGTGAACCGCTTGACGAAAAAATCCGGCGCCTGCAGCGCGCCGGCCTGGTGGTCTGGTGCGGTATGATTCAAGGATTTGATCACGACGACACCGGTATCTTCCAGCGCCAACTCGATTTTCTGACTGCTAACCGCGTTCCCATTGTTATGAGCGGCATGCTCACCGCCTTTAAGGGTACCCCCCTGTACGACCGCCTGCTCAAGGAAAACCGCCTGGATCATGCCGAGCCGCCGCGCTTCGGCACCAATATCATACCGGCCCGCATGACCCCAGCCCAGTTGCAGCAGGGATATGTTTGGCTGCACAATGCGCTTTATGAACCGGCTTCTTATTTCCGCCGGCTGGATGCCCTGTTTCTTGATCCCGATTTCGAAGTCGGGTTTGCCCGTCAACCGCATTACTGGCGCCGGCATCGGCTCATGCAACTACGCCGGGAAACGGTCAACGGCTTGCGGGCAGCGGGCTTGTTTCTGCGTATGATGTACATGGTTAAAGACCCCAACCTGCGACACGAATATTACCGCCGGGTGCGCAATCTCTTACGCGTGCATCGCCGTCCCGGCCTGGTCCTTAATTATCTAATGCACATATCCATGCAGTTCCACGCCTGGTCCCTGGCCCGCGCCATGGCCGCAGGCCGCATGCCGGTAGTAAACACTTATTAACAAAGAAATAATCAAGATCAAAAACCATTTTTCATCTTGACATTTCGGATGTTTTTCGTATAATTTTTTCGTACTCCGGATGGGAGGATATGAATAAAAAACAGTTGGTCATAATCTGCCTTTTTTTCTTTATTCTATATCTCGGCTGCCAGAAGAATCCGCTCATCGGCAAGTGGGAGCGTTACGGCGACGGCGCCTCCGGCACCGTCGTCGAAGTTGAGAATGCTGGTAAGGTTTGCCACGGTCGCCTGGTGAAGGTCGCCGGCGTATTGAATGAACTTGGCTTTGTCCCGGATGACATAAAATGGCGTGATATCATGCCCATGGCCACAAACCGCTGGAAAGGCCAGGACCTGATCAAGCAGCTGGATACCACCGGCGCTCTGATCAAAGTTGAATACAAAGATGTCTACTTCACGCTGATCAACAACCAGGACCTTGAAATACGTTGGTTCGCCCGGGAAGAGGAATTCGTCGGCACGGTCCAGCGCTGGAAACGAATTCCGTAAGCTTAGCCCGCCCAGGCCCGGATTTTAAACCAGATCATTTTCAACTCCCAGGCCACATCAGTCAAAAGCGAACCGCTTCTTTCGCTCTTGAATTCACCCCAGTAATTCCCTTTTGCCACCGCATACCGAATTTCAGCTTCATTTCCCGTAAGACCGTCCAGGGCAATGGTCTGAGCACCCCACAAGATCGTTATTTCTCGGTCAACGATCACGGTCAGGTCTCCAATTCGAATCCGTTTAAAATTATGTTCGCCCGGCAGCGGGATATAATTCTGCCGGGTTTCACAAATTTCTGCCGGCGCAATAAGAAAATCCAAATTTTCCAGGTTTCCGAAACGACGAAGATCCAATTCCCGGTCACGGGTAACCAGTAATTGCTGCCCATTCGGAAATTTTACCAGGGTGCCCGTTTTCCCAAATTCGAAGATGGTACAGGCCGGTAAAGCGGCGACGGAAAGAATCAAGTTGATTGCCAGCATTGCCCAGAACGCCGGCCGCCGCGAAGATCCATGCCAGAGAAAATAGAAAGCGATCAGCAGCAGGGGCGAAATCGAGATCTTCACCGTTGACCAGGGCAGGTGGGCAAAAAACCGGCAAATGGCCACCAGGCTCTGCAGCAGCAATTGGCTGATATAACCCAAACCACGGGTGACGATTCCGGAAAACAAGCTGGTGACGGTCATAGTGAACAAAAGGTAGGTGATAGCGGTTGACAGCGGCACAACCAGCAGGTTACTGAAACAAGCCATGGTCGGCAGTCGCTGAAAATAATGGATAATCAAAGGCATGACAAAAATCTGGGCCGCCACCGATATTCCCAGCATTGAGCAAACTGATTTCAAAACGCGAGGGCCGAGCCGGTCAATGATTTTGTTTTTGAAGTACGGATAAATGATGACAATGCCAAAGATGGAAGCAAAAGACAGCTGAGCGCTTACATCCATCAGCATGCCCGGAAACGCGATCAATAAAATCAAGGCGGTAACATTGACAATATGCTGGGAATCGACATTACGCTCCAGCACATAGGCCAGACCGAACATGGCTGCCATTAAACCAGCACGAACCACCGATGGCAGAAAACCGGTGATCCCGGCATAGACATATATAACAACCATGGTTATCAAATACCGGATAAAGGGCGGGATCGGCACCGCAATCAAAATCAGACTGATAAAACTGATCAAAAAACCAACATGCAGACCGGACACGGAAAGGATATGCAGGACGCCAGCGCGACTGAAAACAGTTTTTACTTCTTCATCAGCCCGGCTGCTGCCGCCCAGCACCAAACCGCAGGCAATATTGTAATCCGACGGCCGGAAACAGGCTTGAAACAACCGATCAATGTAACGGCGGATCGTGAAAAAAAACGTGGGGACCAAAGCCCCTGCAACACCATCATCCTTCACCGTGCCGCGAAAAGCATTCAAACCATAAGCCGAACGAGCCGGTGTGATCACCCCCGTTAATGACACCCGGCGGCCCAGATATGTCTGGCGCCGGTGCGTGTAGCATTCCACGGGCAACCGAAAGGCCAAATAATCCCGGCCGCGCTGTAATTTTTCTAAAATCACCGTTAACTTTACGCCCCGCACCTGCGGTTCTTCACTAACCACCGTACCTGAGAAAGAAAGTTCCCGGCCCATCGGTACTGGTAGCCCCGGTTTTTGAAGT
>CBFGIH010000221.1:0-2965 GCA_965648775.1 Caldifarciminota bacterium
GTGGAGGCATCACGCTTTACCGAAGTCGGGTATGTGGGCCGGGATGTCGAATCCATGGTCCGGGATCTGGTGGAGATTGCGGTCAATATGGTCAAGCAGGAGAAAATCGCCTCGGTCGGCGAGAAGGCCCGGCTTTACGCTGAGGAACGGATGCTGGATTTCCTCTTGCCGTCGAGCCGGACCGCCGGTGAAAAAGAACCGGAAACGGCCGCTGATTCCAGCCGGGAAAAAATGAGAGTCTTACTCCGACAGGGTGCGCTTGATGACCGGATCGTGGAGCTCGAAGTCGCCCGGCAGACCCTGCCCATGATTGAAATTTTCAGCCAGTCCGGCATCGAAGAATTGAATGTGGCGCTGGAAGAGGCCTTTGGCAACCGTCTGCCCAGGCGCAAGAAAAAAAGAAAAATGCCCGTCCGCGAAGCGCTTCGGTTTCTCCAGAACGAGGAAACGGAAAAGTTGATTGATATGGACGAAGTGATCAACGAAGCGCGCAACCGTGCGGAATTTTCCGGTTTGATCTTCATCGACGAAATTGATAAAATCTGCGGCGGCGGCAGCGTGAGCGGGCCGGATGTTTCCCGTGAAGGTGTGCAGCGCGATTTGCTGCCTATCGTGGAAGGATCAAGCGTCATGACCAAGTATGGCATGGTGAAAACCGATCATATTCTTTTCATCGCCGCCGGCGCCTTTCATAACCGGAAACCGTCGGATTTGATTCCCGAATTGCAGGGCCGGTTTCCCATCCGGGTGGAATTGATGCCCCTGACCCAGCAGGACTTCCGGCGGATCCTGGAAGAACCGGAAAACTCGCTGACCAAGCAGTATATTGCCCTGCTGTCCACGGAAAAAATTCACCTGGAATTTACCGATGATGCCCTGGAGGCCATTGCTCAGATCGCTGCCCTGGTCAATGAAACCACGGAGAATATCGGCGCCCGGCGTTTGCACACCATCATGTCCAAACTTCTGGAAGAGCTGCTTTATCAGCCGCCGGTTTCCGAAACGAAGGCTGTGATTGACCGCGCTTATGTCCAGACCCGGCTGGATGGAATCGTGAAGAATGCTGATTTGTCCCGGTACATCCTGTGAGTGGATTAAACAATATAAAACCGGCGGCGCTGAAAAGCAAAGAGCCGCAGGACCAACCAATGACCATAAAACGGCTACTGGTTTTGTTGTATGATGCCGGGGACAAAGTAATTTTTAAAACCGTCATTCAACTCGGTCGTTTTTTTTTATGTCAATTGCTTGTCCTCTACGTGCTGGAAGAGCACCGGGTGGCGCAGATTGCCCGCCTGACCCGGGAAAATAACGAAAAGATCCGTCAGAAATTGGAAGAGGAAGGATGGGAAATGCTCTATCTGGTTGAAGACGAAGCCGTAGCCGGCGGCGTTCGGATTTCGCTGCACCTTGAGGAAGGAACGCCGCTGACGGTAATTAAAAAATTTGTGGATCACTATGAGATTGATGCGTTGGTGCTTAAACGGCGGGATGAAACCAAAAAGTTATTCACGGGCTCGCCGGTGCCGGTTATTGGCTTATAATGATTTTCGGAATTAATTATCCCGCCCGGTGGCGCGGTCCGACGCGCCGGGCAAGAAAACCCGCCTGAAGGAGGTGCGATGGAACTGAGAATCTCGGATTTTATCAAACCGGATGCGATACTGCTGGATCTCGAATCAAAAGATAAGATCCATGTCATCCGGGAACTGGTGGAGCATATGGTGGCCAAGAATTTCGCGCGGGACCGCGAAGAACTTTTCAACGCCCTGGCCAAGCGGGAAAACTTAGAATCTACCGGTATTGGTGATGGCATCGCCATTCCCCACGCCCGGACCGACGCCGTTCCCGATCTGACCCTGGTTTTCGCCCGCTCAGCGATCGGGGTTGATTTTTCCGCGTTTGACGGCAAGCCTTCTTATATCATCTTCCTGATTGCCTCTCCCGAGAACAAGAAAAGTGAATATATCATCGCCCTGGCCAAGTTGTCCCGCTTGCTCCGCAAATCATCGGTCCGCGAACAATTGCGCACGGCGCAGTCCAACAAGGAGATTCTGGACATCATCAAGCGCAACGAGGAATAACCGCCGCAGCGATGAAAATTTTCCATTGCCGGTTTAGCCGAATTCTGTTGTTGGTATTGACGGCGTTATCCGCCGGCTACAGCGATAAAATTCTCATTCCCATGGACCTGACGCAGACGGATCATTTGAAGGCGTACGGTGTCGTCTATCATATTCTGCAAGCGGGCGGGACCGTGGAGTGGCTGTTAAATTACCGCGGCGGTTCATTCTTGACCGATTACCAAGCTGTGGTCGAGCGGGAATGCGCGCGGGCGGATGTCCGCTGGGAAATTGTCCCCGCTGGATCCGTGCTGGACATTTATCAGACGATCCAAGCACAAAATATGGAGGCGATGCTACTGGAGAAGGCACCGCGGATTGCCGTTTACATACCGCCCTATGCTGAACCCTGGGATGACGCGGTCACGCTGGCTCTGGATTACGCAGGCGTGCCGTATGACCGGCTCTGGGATGAAGAGGTGCTGAATGATGCTCTGCTTAAGTATGATTGGCTGCACCTTCATCACGAAGATTTTACCGGTCAGTATGGCAAGTTTTATGCTTCATTCCGGAACGCAGATTGGTACCAGCGGGAGGTCAAAACCAGCGAGGCGATGGCCATGAAACTCGGTTACACCAAGGTTTCGCGTTTGAAATTGGCGGTGGCCCGCGCCATCTATGCGTACATGGTCCAGGGTGGTTTCATTTTTTCCATGTGCTCCGCCTGCGACACCTATGACATCAGCCTGGCGGCGGCGGGCACGGACATATGCCATGAGATTTTTGACGGTGATCCCTTTGCCCCGGATGCGAATCACCATCTTGATTTCCGCACCACGCCCGCGTTTGAAAATTTTGAAGTATTCCTCGATCCTCTCCAGTATGAACATTCCAACATTGAT
>CBFGIH010000222.1:0-2951 GCA_965648775.1 Caldifarciminota bacterium
CGTTCGAGCGGAGCGAGGATGAATCGGCCGAAAGTTTCCGTGCTAACATCTTTATCAAGTTCGATGCCTTTAGGCATGACCAATGGTTTCAGGGTCATGATTCTCCTTATTTTGAATACAGCTCGACGATCAAATGCTCCTGGATCGGGAAGGTAATGTCTTCCCGCCTGGGCAGACGAACAATCGTACCCGAAACATTGTTTTTATCAAATTTGATCCAATTGACGATTTTTTCCGGATCTCTTTCCTCTAATGATTTCTTGACGGTCGTATTTTTTTTCAAAGCATCCGTAATGGTGATCGTTTCGTTGAGTTTTACCTGATAAGAGGGAATATTCACTTTCTTGCCATTAACCAGGATATGACCATGTTTTATGTATTGGCGGGATTGGGTACGGGACGAGGCAATGCCCATCTGATAGATAACATTATCGATGCGGCGTTCAAGGGCAATGAGCAGATTATCGCCCGTAGCGCCGGAACGCTTGGCTGCATCCTTGAAAAGTTTGCGAAATTGCTGCTCAAGAATACCGTAAATGGCTTTGACTTTTTGTTTTTCCCGTAATTGCGTGGCGTAGGAAGATAATTTACGGCGGCTGGTTTTACCATGTGCGCCCGGCGGATAGCCGCGGCGGGTAAAAGAACATTTATCAGAAAAACACCGGCTGCCGCGCAAAAACAGTTTTTCCCCTTCACGCCGGCAGATCTTGCATTTTGGGCCAATGTAACGAGCCATGATTATACCCTCCGGCGTCTTGGCGGACGGCAGCCATTATGAGGCAGGGGAGTCAGATCCTTGATCGAGGTTATGGACAAGCCGGCGGTTTGGAGGGTGCGAATCGCAGCTTCCCGTCCTGGTCCCGGTCCTTTGATGTGGACCTCAATTTTCTTAATTCCCATATTCAAAGCCTCGCGGGCGACCGCATCCGAACATTGCTGCGCTGCATACGCGGTTCCTTTTTTAGTTCCCTTGAAACCGATGCGGCCGGCCGAAGACCAGCAAAGAACGTTACCCTTGATATCCGTAATTGAGACAATGGTATTATTGAAGCTGGCCGTGATCTTGGCGATGCCGCTTTGGTCAATGCGGGAACCTTTCTTTTTTCTGATTATTTTTTTCACTTTTTCTCTCCCGGTGCGGCTTTAATGACCGCCACAGTTTTTCTCTTTCCTTTTCTGGTGCGGGCGTTAGTGCGCGTTCGTTGACCTCGTACCGGTAAGCCAACCTTGTGCCTCAGACCGCGGTAACAGCCAATATCAATGAGCCGTTTGATATCAGCGGCGCGGTCGGCACGTAAGGCTCCTTCCACCTTGTAATCAGCCTCGATCACTTTCCTGATTTTGGTGACTTCTTCTTCGGTCAGATCCTTGATTTTTTTAGCCGGATCCAATCCGCAGGACGAAACTATTTTCTGGGCGGTCGGCAGGCCAATGCCATATATTGCCGTTAACCCATATTCCAATCGCTTATTAAGAGGTAAATCAATACCTGCTATGCGGGGCATAGACCTCCTTCTGATAAATAGCGATGCTCATTAACCTTGTCGTTGTTTATGGCGTGGATTTTTACAAATTACCATCACCACGCCTTTACGCTTGATTATTCGACAACCGATGCACCGCTTTTTAATTGATGCCTTGACTTTCATATCTTCTCCTTAAACTGTTATTATATATAAAAATATTAAAAAATCAAGCATTTTTTCTTACCTGTCCCGCCTTTTTACTATGGTTTTTATTATTTGTATCGCCAGATAATCCGGCCGCGGGATAAATCATACGGTGATAATTCAAGCAAAACTCGGTCACCGGGTAAGATTTTTATATAACTCATGCGCATTTTTCCAGAGACATGAGCCAGCACTTTATGCCCGTTGTCGAGTTCTACCCTGAACATCGCGTTGGGTAGAGTTTCGGTTATTGTCCCTTCGGTCTGGATTAAATCTTTATGAGCCATAGTTCATTTCCGCTACCCGAGTTAAATTAAGATTTCCGTATTTAAGAACGGCGATCGTATCTTCATAGTGGCATGATAAAGAACGGTCTTCAGCTCGGATTGTCCATCCATTGGGCTCGGTGACTACCCGATAAGAACCGGCATTGACCATCGGCTCGATCGCCAGGACCATGCCAGGTTTAAGTTGGGGATCTGGTCCACTCGTGACAAAATTGGGAATCATCGGTGCTTCGTGAAGATTCTTGCCGACACCGTGCCCAGTTAATTCCCGAACCACGCTGTACCCGTGTTTTTCCACATGCTCTTGTACCGCCCGGGAAATATGACCAACCCGGTTACCAGGCAGAGCTTGGGCAATGCCGCGGCGTAGTGCTTCACGGGTAACGCGCATCAGCGTTTTTACCGATGGCTTGGGTTCGCCCGCAGAGAACGTGCAGGCCGCGTCCGCAATGTATCCGCTATAGGTTACGCCCACATCAATTTTAACCAAGTCGCCTTCCTGAATGATCCGCTCCCCGGGGATGCCATGTACCACCTCTTCATTTATCGAAATACACGTGCTTTTTGGAAAACCTTGATAGTTTAAGAATGCCGGCAAAGCCTTCCGCTGACGTATCATTCGATCAATCTGGCGATCAAGATCGGAAGTTTTCATGCCGATAAAAGAGATCCGGGCCAGGTAATTAAAAATTCCAAAAATGATGTTGCCGGCGATGCTGATATGTTTGATTCCCTCTTCATCAATGATGGGCATTAAGGCATTGAATCAGGTTTTGATATACTTGTTGAGGATTGCCGGATGCATCCACGCGACAATAACAGTTTCGGGCCTGGTAAAATTCGGCCAGGGGTCGAGTTTCGGTTTCATAGGTTTGCAGACGTCGACGTATTGTTTCTTCGTTATCCTCTGGTCGCTGGAGCAGAGTTCCGGCACAGTGATCGCAGATGCCAGGCTGGCGGGTGGGAGCAGACTGAAGATTGTAGATAGCACCGC
>CBFGIH010000223.1:0-2944 GCA_965648775.1 Caldifarciminota bacterium
CATGCCAAAACCAACATCTATTTAAAAGGTGGTTTGGGCTTCAGCATGCTGGATCAGGAAGGCGGTGGCGATGCCCTGGTCACCATCGGTCTGCCGATGGGTTTCGGCCTGGAATATTTCTGCGGCGAACACTGGTCAGTAAACTTCGCATCTTTAAGCGGCTTGCAGATCGCGTCCCAGGGCGACTCCCAGGTAGAAATCAAACTTGGCAACGATAAGCCCTTTGCCTTTTATTTCCTGTTCTACTATTAATTAAGTTTTCCTGTAAAAAAAGCGCGGGTGAAACACCCGCGCTTTTTTTACGCTAATGCGCACCGGTTCAACGGGCATAACGACCCATTAACTCGCCCTGCGCCAGAACATGCCCCTGCATGGCCTGGAGCAAAGCCGCCTTGCTCAACGCTGGTTCCGGGCTCAAAACCGTATCTAAAGCGTAAACCTTGAAAAAATAACGGTGCGTACCCGAAGGCGGCATGGGACCTCCGTAGCCGATCTTGCCAAAATCATTGCGGCCCTGAATGCCCATGCCGGGAACGCGTCGGTCCGGACCGATATCCTCCGGAATCTCCCGGACCGCCGGCGGGATGTTGTAAATGACCCAATGCACCCAATCGCCGGCCGGCGCGTCCGGATCATCACAGATCAGGGCTAAACTCTTGACGCGCTCCGGCACGCCACTTACAATCAGGGGCGGCGACACGTTTTCAGCATCCGCCGTGTATTTTTTCGGAATCATCGCTCCCGGCGCAAAAGCCGGGCTGGTGACCGTAATCTTCATGACTTCCCCTCCTGCCAGCGGTGTCTCCCGGGACGGTGGCGCGCCGCAGTTAAGCATGAGCATGATCAGCAATAAAAAAGATTTCTTCATCTCCCCCTCTTTTTTTATTTTTTCGCTTTAAATTTCTTTAACTGGCTTTTGAAAAATTCGTTCTGGGGATCGATTTTAAGTGCGCGTGTTTCCCACTGGATCGCCTGATCGTATTCGGCATGGGCATAATACGCTTCGGCCACCGTATCCATGATATTCGGATCGTCCGGCGCGAGCTCATGGGCTAAAAGCGCAGCCAGGATCGTCTCGCGCGGGTATTTTTTCCGGATCGCGAATTCCCAGGCCAGGGAATTGAAAACTTCCGGGCTCTCTACGCCGCTTTTTTGCGCCTTGATTAAAAGATCGTAGGTACGGCTGAGATATTTATCGCCGGCGTGGCTCGCTTCGTCGCTGAGCCGGATATAGGCCGGCGCCAGGAACGCGTATTGCCACATTTCATATTGCCGCCGCAGTTCCTGCACCGGCGCGGCATGATCTACGACCTTCAGGTCAACCAGCCGGTCGTCCGCGCCCAGGTAACCGCCGCGAGGCACAACCACATAAAGCGCGGCTGATTGTTTGCCGCGCTTGTCGCCGCCGGCCTTTTCCCCGGCTTCCAGCGCCGCCAGCAGGCGTTCTCCGAGCGGCCCGGTTGTCCGTTCAAACACTGCGGCCATGCTGTCGATGACTGCCGGACCGGTCAGGATGTTACCTTGAACCGAGTAATTAACGCCTGTGCGATGGCCAGCCCAGGCATTGCAGTTCTTCCCCGTGAAGGCGGCGCTGCGGCCCTGGTGATCAACAATACCTACCTGTCGGTTTTCAAAAGCCGAATCCAGGGCGAGCACGGCTTTTAACGCCTCTTCTGCCGTCCGTCCGCCGGACAATTCCTCTAGTGCCCACGAACCGAGATAGGGGTTGGAGAGGGCCTGGCTCGCGACGGCACCGACGCTCGCTTTCAACCAGGGCACGACATAACCGGCGTCCAGCACGCGCGACGCGACCGCGATGCCTAATTCGCCGGTTTCGACATCAAGACCGCAGATTGAAAAAGTACCGGCGCCGGGATTGGCCATAAGTAAAATTAGAAATAAAGCAATCATAGTTCCTCCCTGGTGGTGGATTATCAATTATAATGGATGGTTAATTGAAGTCAAGGAAAAATGAAAGTATATATTCTGCTGCCTGTCAGAAAAGTGTCTACTTTTGCTTATTCTATCCGCTTGCGAAACTTAAGCGAACTGTAGACGATGAGCGCAATGCCAAACAACGCCAGCACAAGATAATCCAACCCCAGTATGTCCATTCCCGCGCCTTTAAGGAGAATGCTGCGTACAATCTTTAAAAAATAGGTCATGGGATTGATATAAGCCAGCCAGCGTAGACCGGCGGGAATGCTGGCGACTGGAAAGAACAAACCCGAAAGCAAAAACGCCGGCATGAAGAACGGGAAAATGGATAATAAGACCTGGGACTGATTGCGGGAAACTGAAGCGCCAAACAGGCCGAGGCCCAGGGAAGTAAAGAGAAAAATAACCGCCGCCAGCAAGAGCAGCAAGAGATTACCCCGCACCGGGATGTGAAACAGCAGCCGGGACGCGACGAGTAAAAGCAGGATATCGATGAAACCAATGAAGACATAAGGCATGGTCTTGCCGAGGATGAATTGCCATCGCGCCAGGGGCGAAACCAGAATCTGCTCCAGGGTGCCCATTTCTTTTTCCCGGGCAATGGACATCCCGGATAAAAGGGCGGTAGCGAGCAACAGAATAATACACAAAAGACCCGGAACCATAAAATGAGCGCTCACCAGTTCGGGATTGTAAAGAATTCGCATTTGCGGCCGCACCAGGGGCCAGCTTCGAATCCAGGGCCGAGCCGCCGGTAAATGGCGATTGATCCGGCTTGATAACACTTTTAAGTTATAACGATTCAGAATTTCCTCAACATAACCTTTAATGATTAACGCTGAGTTGCCGTCCGTGCCGTCGATCAAAATTTGCACAGACCCTGTTTCACCGCGGCTAATTCTTCGATTAAAACCCGCGGGAATGACCAGGCTGGCCCGGGCTCGGCCGCGGCGCATGGTTTGCTCAGCGTTCTCGTCGGCTCCGACGACCGCGATAAAGTATCTAT
>CBFGIH010000224.1:0-2925 GCA_965648775.1 Caldifarciminota bacterium
CAGGATATCCTCGGCAATCTTTTCGGCGGATCAATTTTTGACAGTTTCTTCGGCGGCGGTGCGGCCCGGACTGATCCGCGCCGTAAAAAGGGCGGTGATCTCCACGTCATCCTGCGCGTTGCTTTAGAAGAAATCATGTCCTCGGCCAAGAAACAGTTTAAGGTCAACCGGTACGAGGCCTGCGAGGCCTGCCAGGGTCTGGGCGGCACCAATACCCAGCCCTGCCCCCAATGCCGCGGCCAGGGCCGGGTTAAAACTCAAACCCGCAGCATTCTGGGCACGTTCACCAGCATCCAGCCCTGTCCCCATTGTCAGGGACGCGGCACGATTTATAAGAACCCCTGTACAAAATGCGGCACGGTCGGCTACCACAAGATCACGCGGACGATTGAAATAAAAATTCCCCGTGGCGTCAGCAACAACCAGTATATCGTTTTGCGGGGCGAAGGTCATTACGGTCCGGGCGGCAACGGCAACATCATTGTTCAGTTCGAAGAAAAACCCCACGAGTTTTTCGAGCGCCGGGACGAACATCTTTTTATCCGCGTGCAGGCCCCTTATTCCAAGCTGGTCAGCGGCGGCGTGATTGAAATTCCCGGCCTCAATGGTGAAAAAGAAAAAATCAGCATCCCTAAAGGCAGTCCAGCGCCGCGCCTGATCCGGGTAAAGGGCAAAGGCATGATCCGGCCGGACGGTGGCCGCGGCGACTTGTTTGTCGAGGTCGGTCTGAAACCACTGCAGTCTTCCGATAAAGCCCTCAATCCGCTGCTGGAACAACTCAAGAAATACGAAGGGCCGGTAACACCAATTAAAAGGGAATAAAACCATTCGGGACTTAACACACAATCTTTTCTACGTTCCTGCGGAAAACATCAAGGGCCACGCGCTGATCATAGATGGTGAGGGCTTCCATCACATCAAGCACGTCTTGCGCCGGAAACCGGATCAGGAGATCATGGTCACGGACGGCGCCGGCTTCGGTTACCGATGCCGGATCATCTCGGTCACGGAAAAAGATCTGCGGCTGGAGATACTATCAAAGGAGCCGGCCCAACCACGGCCTGGTCCGGTCCTGGATGTCGCGTTCGTGCCCCTGAAAGGGACCCGCAATGACCTGATCATCGAAAAAGGCACGGAATTGGGGGTTTCGGCTTTTATCCCGTTCATATCGAAGCACGCGATCAACCGCAACCTCAGTAAAGCCAAGCTGAACCGCTTCCGCAGCCAGACCGTGGCAGCGATGCTACAATCCCAGCGGCTTTTTTTGCCACCGGTTAAAAGCGTGTCGGATATCACTGCCCTCACGAGTATTTTTAACGACTACGATCTGATATTAATTGCGGACGATAAGGGTCCATCAGATGTTCCCGGATCAGCCGGCTCGATCTTGTTCGTCACCGGCCCCGAAGGCGGTTTTGACCCGGACGAAATAGCGCTGATGCGCGACGCCGGCGCGCAGCTGGTATCCCTGGGCTCGTACCGCCTGCGTGCCGAAACCGCGGTCCTGGCCGGGATCATTAAGATTTTTACAACCTACCGACGATTTTGATCGGTCATATATGACCGATACAAAAACCGGAAACCTTTCGGCTCCCGGTTTTTGTATAGCGGGGGCTGGATTCGAACCAGCGACCTTTGGGTTATGAGCCCAACGAGCTACCGCTGCTCTACCCCGCGATCAAGCTGTTCAAATGTTCTATAATTTCTTTATTATACACAGATAATCAGCCATGTCAACCCGGCTTAATCGCATTTCCGTCTATCCCGCCGTATCCTTTGTTCCAAACCCTATGTTGATCAATTTAGTCCTTGACATTTCTGTAATTCTGTATATAATATGCACGAAAGGAGATATAATATGAAAAAGTTAATCGTCCTGGCTGCAGCTGTTCTCTTTATCGTCGGTTGCGGTGGCAGCAAGTCATACTATCCGCTTGCGGTCGGCAATCTCTGGAATTACACGACCACAACGACCATCACCCATACGGATACCACGCTTTTCAATGATACAACCTACACTTCAACGTATTCTGAAGAAATCACTGCGGAAGTGACACTCACGAACGGCGATCCGGCTTTTGAGCACGTCGTCACTTCGGGTTCCTATAAAGATACTTCGTATATTGCCGAACTGAACGACTTTGTTCTTGGTTATGACAGCCTTTCTGACACCAATCCCGACACGATGGTCGCTTACCCCCTGGAAACGGGAAAATCCTGGACCGTAACCAGCGATTCCGCCTTCACGGTCAAGGCCTATGCCATTGAAAAAATTGACTCCTCGATCACGGTTCCTGCCGGTACTTACGATGATGTCTGGAAACTTTACTGGGTCACGACCGTTGGCTCCACGGTTGATACCGCGGTGGTCTTAGTGGCTCCGGAAATCGGTATGATCAAGCAAACCTATCAGGATGTCAATGTGATTGGCTCGGATACCATGACCGTTGACGTAAAAACCGAACTGCAAAACGTCACCATTAAATAACCGACGATACGATCTTCTAAGGGCCGCCAAATGGCGGCCCTTTTTTTTGAACTTTTTACCCTTACCCACTTCGACTGAGAGTTACATCCATGGGTCGAGAATTCTCGTCCAACGGAGGATTAAGGAAAAAATGAAAATATGATTCGTTACGATCCGGACGAGCTGAACAACCCTGTGAGTTCCTTGATTTCGCGGATTGAAAAACCACCGATGATGAAAAGCAGCACCGAGTAAACGATAACGCCCAGTGCGGTTCGTAATAATAAATGGAGGCTGCTCGTGACGGGCAGGATCAGGAATAGGGCCATGGCACCGGCGGCCAGGGCGGGTTTGAAGGAATAGCGCATGGCGTCGAACCGAACAACGCGCGTCAACTTTTTTTTCATCAGAACCAGGCTGAGCACTTCGCCGAGCAAAAGACCAATTGCCACCCCTTT
>CBFGIH010000225.1:0-2900 GCA_965648775.1 Caldifarciminota bacterium
CCATCGCGGCTAATCTCAATGCGTTTTGCCAGGTAGAGAAAGTCAATGTTAAGAGTCTGACTATGGCGGATGCTTTTTCCCCAGCCGTAAACGCCGGCATTTATTATTTCCTGCCGGTTCAGATGATTGCCCATCTGCCGAGAATCATAGTCCGAATCGGCAATAACCGTACCGGCGGAGTCGATGATGGTTATGCGGTGTCCAGTCAGGGATGCCAAACGCCGGATAGAGGAATTAAGAGCCGTGTCGGGTTTCGCATTGAACAACGGTTGGAGGGCGATATCGAGTAGATCAGCTTGGTGCTTGACATTCTCCTCGAGCTGCTGGATGATGAATTGGTCCATCCGGGTGGATAAAAATATCACAAAGGCACCGATGAGCAGCACCAGGCAGATGATAAAAATAATGAAGGAGCGGGTAAGCAGTTTCATTCTTCCATTTTGTAGCCGACACCGCGGATGGTTTTTATGCGGCAGCCGGACTTACCCAGTTTCTTGCGCAGCGCCGCGATATGAACGTCAATGTTGCGATCAACAACCAGTTTCCCCAGGGTTTCAAGAAGTAAACTGCGGTTAAAGACTCGGCCGGGACGGCTGATCAAAGTTTCCAGAATTTTGAATTCGGTTGCGGTCAGGTCAATTGGCTGACCATTGATCTCCACCGTGTGTTTGTCGAGATCAAGGTTTATTCCATGCCGTAAAAAAACCACCGCTTTTCCACTTTCCTTTCCCCGTCGCAGCACCGCCCGAATGCGGGCGATCAACTCCCGTGGACTAAAAGGTTTAACAATATAATCATCTGCGCCCAGTTCCAGCCCCAGGATTCGGTCGGTTTCGTCTCCTCGGGCAGTCAAGATAATGATGGGGATATTTTTTGTCCGGTCGCTCTTTTTTAAGGATTTGCAGAGCTCAAGACCATCGACATCTGGCAGCATGAGATCTAACACGACCAGGTCAGCGGAATTCCTGATTAAATAATCCTCGGCGGGGAATCCCTCGGCAAAGCCCAAAGCGATGAATTTTTCTTTCTCCAGGTGCAGCATGATCAGGTCCCGAATTGCGGGATCATCCTCGATAACGACAATTTTAGACATGATTAATAATAGCGACGTGCGCGCGACTGTCAATATCGGTCGGCAGCTACCGATCAGCAGAAGACCGATCGACGAGGAAAACCATTCGTAATCAAAAACAATTTAAATTGTTGCGTATTCCTGCTGGGATAATCAGAATAATAAGGAATAATAACTATGTTTTTTAATCTTGACGCCACTAAACCACCGCCCATCATTATTTATCTTTTTGTTTAAGGTTGTTGCTCTGCTACGAAACATTGTTGACAGTTTGGCTTAAAACCCTATACTTGGCTTGAAGCCATGACTTATAATCTGATACCATTTTTTATTCAACAACAGTTCAAGAAAGGCGAATTCGCCGGTCAATTTTCAGCGACGACTCTGTTTCTGGACATCGCCGGTTTCACGCCGCTGACCGAGCGGTTGATGGCCGAGGGCAAGGAGGGCGCCGAGATTCTGTCCGGCCTGGTGAATGGTATCTTTGAACCGGTGATTGATCTTGTTTACAATTTCGGGGGCTGGATCACGAGTTTTGCCGGTGATGCCTTCACCGCTGTGTTTCCTGAAGACCGGGATGGCCGGCAAGCAGCGGAAGCCAGCCTGGAGATTATTGCTTTGTTCAAACAACAAGGTTTGGCCAGGACCCGGCTGGGTGCTTACGAACTGACTGCGAAAATCGGTCTTTCGAGTGGTCTGGTGACCTGGGGTATCGCCGGCAATGCGGGGCACTGGACGTATTACTTTCTGGGCCCGGCGATTGAAGGTTGTTCCCGCGCTGAGCATGAATGCTCAGCCATGGAAATAATTGCCGATCAATTATTTCAAAGCGCCCATGATCCCAGTTTGTTTTCATTTGAAACCCGGACCGGCGGTTTTGCTCGGCTGTGCGACCTGCGCTCGGCGTCGGCCGTCAAGATTAAGAGTATAAACCGGAAGGACCTGGAGGCAGAAATCGTACGCCGTTTCATACCCGTGACGATTCTGGATAATCCTCAGCCGGGCGAGTTTCGCAATGTCGCCAGTGTTTTCGTCGGGTTCCGAAATGCAGATGAAGCCGATGCGATCAAAACCCTGGCGATGAAGATTATGGAACGCGCCGACGCGGCCGCCTGCTATTTCGAAGGTCTGGATTTCGGCGATAAAGGCTGCACGGCGCTTTTTCTTTTCGGTGTCCCCGTGGTTTTTGAGCGGGAACTGGAAAGAGCCGCAGATTTTGCCTTGAATCTGAGACGGGAGTTCGGCGACCGGATGCGCGCCGGTATTACCTTCGGCATGGTCTTCGCCGGCATCAAGGGCGGCAGTCACCGCAGCAGTTACGGCGTGCTGGGTGACACGGTGAACGTTTCTGCCCGGCTCATGATGAAAGCCACCTGGGGTGAGATCCTGATGCCGGCGTCCGTGGCAGAACGTCTGCAAAATACCTGCGATCAGGAAAAAATCGGGGTTCAGGTTTTAAAAGGCAAAAGTAAACCGCTGGCGGTCGCCCGATTAATAAAGACCAAGCCGGCCGGCCGCGAAAAATTATACACGGGCGTGATGATCGGCCGGGAGCGCGAGCTGGCGGTTCTGCAGGAACAGGCCGCAGGTTTGACCGCCGGTCGTTTCTGCGGCGTGGTCTACATCTACGGTGACGCGGGCATGGGTAAAAGCCGCCTGGCTTATGAATTCTGCGAAAGCGTCCGGCCCGGCGTCCAGACGCGTTATCTGCCCTGCGACAATATCCTCCGTAAGAGCCTCAATCCCTTTACGACTTTTTTGGGCGAGTTCTTCGAAACCGCAGCGGTGCAGGCCGAAGATGAGCGCAAGACGCGTTTTGAAGAGATAT
>CBFGIH010000226.1:0-2896 GCA_965648775.1 Caldifarciminota bacterium
ATTTTCAACCCCGCAATACCAGGAATGTGTGGGTGAGTTGCTTTTATGCGTAGTGATATGCCAATTATCATTCGTGCCGCTGTGCGACCAATTTCCCGATCCGGATTCAAAATTATCGGAAAAACCCGGCTGATTGGTAATGATAAAATTTATCCGGTTCGTATCGCCGGGCGTGCCGAAATTGAGCAGAAACTGCGCCGCGTGGGGTGAAGGACAACTGGCGCTGATCGTAAAATTGACGATCAGAACGGTATCAACATCACCCGCGCTAATATTGATCGTTTGCGGCAAACTGGAATTTATTGTAATATAAGGGTCGGAAGTACTGATGTTGGACGTACCCGTATAATTACCACTGCCTTGATTTTTCCCCATAATATAAGCTCTGATTGCCTCGCCGGGTTGAGCCACACGGTTTCCATTGCCCGATGTTTCCGTAAAAGTTAATCCGAAATAATCCATGTTTATCTGGTTAAGCAGATCGATTTCCGCGCCCTGATATATTTCTTTGTTTGAGGCTTGTACGAAAACAACAATTTTACAGTTTTTTTCGTTCCAGCCGCTGTTGATCGTAAAATTGCGGGAACGGGTGATATTATTGCCGGCGGGAATCGTTACGGCTTCACCGTTGGCATCAGGTAACATGTCTCTCATAAGAAAATCCAGCTTACTCATGCCTTGCCAACTATATGGGATATTATCTTCAATGATAACGAAATGCAGAGTGCCGCTGATCGAACCGCTTGAGGTGTTGATAATTGTCGCATTGATGGTGCCTTGATTGCTTACTGAGTCGTAGGTGCAGGTAAGATTTATATCCAGGAGATTGGCGATCGCCGAACGGTTTGTTACATGATGGCGATAAAAAGGGTACATGGTCCCATAATGCAATCCGCCGACTTCCGAGATGATACCATCGAACCAGCAGGATGGATAACCGGACAAACTATAATAAGAAGCGCGGGACGCCGCTTTGGCGCTGTAAAAAGGATCGCTGGTTGAGGAATGGTAAGCTATGACCACAAGGGTATCATAGTCCCGGTTATAGTTTTCTTCCAGGGCCCGGGCCGCGCCGGGGCAGTATGTGCACCATGTGGCCGTAAACTCTTCGGCCACGACGACTCTATGGCTGGCCGAAGATACGGTCAAAACCGTGCACAATAGTATTAACAGATGTTTCATAACAACCTCCTTTTGGTTGATTGATTTGCCGGGTTAGATCAGGGACAAATGATTTTTGATAAAAAAGATGATTTAATGGAGTGCGACTGAGGAGGGGATTGAAATGCAGAACCCGACCGGGTTCGCGAAGATCGCGAGTCATTTCTTTCCCCCATAAATTTCAGCAATAAACTTTTGTATCCGTCGCATTGATATACCATAAATAGGAAGTGTAACAAAAATGTAACAAAAAAACAATCAGATGTAACATAAAACAATGACTTGATTTTGTCTTGACATCTCAACCAGGCGCCGTATACTTATTCCGGGATAAAAAACCATGATCCTGCTTTTGGAAGCGGATAAAATTTTAAGCAAAAAACTTTGCGAGCTGGTTGACCGGGAAAGAATCGAGGTCATCGATACTGAACGGCAGGTACTGGAAGCGATCGTTAAGCACCGGGGCGAGGTGAAGGTCATTGTCGTCAATCATCGTCGGTTTTCAGTGATCCTGGCGCATGGGTTAATCACGCAGGTTTGCCAGAAACTGGGCATCAAGCCCATGCCCGTAATTGGCTATCATTTAAAAGGCGATCCGGAACCGCCGGCCATGGATCGGCAAATGCCGGGATACCGGCTGATCGATTACGACGATTCAGATCCCGATTTTCCAGACAAGTTTTTCCAGGCGCTTAGAGAAGCGTATCCGGAGATCAATGTTGATCTCGGCAAGGCGAAGATCGTTTGGTCGGCCAGGCCCGAGGATCTGCTGGACGTGGGCAAGTGGCTCGAAGACGCGGGTTTCGGCGAAATGGAAAAACTAGCGCAGACGATGGGTCCGGTCGTGCCGCCGGCCAATCCCAAACCAAAATCACCGGCGCCGGCCAGGAAACTACCGGAACCGGTAAAAAAACCGCCGGCATCGACCAGGGGCCCGTTGGATTACAGAAAAATGTACGAGGATTTAAAGAAAGAACACGAGCAGCTGAAGAAAAAGCACGAAGATCTATTGAAACAGGTCAAAGACATCATCGACCTTTAATTTGTTTTAACCTTTATTTAATTTCATGAGATACTTATTTATCATTATCGGCTGCGCCCTGTGCAGTTTGAGTTACACCCTGTTTTTAATTCCCCACCAGGTTGTGCCCGGCGGGATCGCGGGCATTGCCATGATCCTGCATTTTCTTTACAAATCACCGGTCGGGATCGTGACCATTGTGTTAAACATACCCCTGTTTATTGTCGCCTTGCGGATTCTTGGTTTTGGTTACGGCCTGAAATCAGTCATCGCGATTTTGCTGACCAATGTCATGGTTGATCTGTCCATTTACACCTTGAGGATTCAATCTCCCACCGGCAACGCGATTCTCGCTTCTCTGTACGGCGGTATTCTGCTCGGCCTGGGCCTGGGATTTGTTTTCCGCGGCGGAGCCAGCACCGGCGGCTCGGACATCATCGGTCAGATAATAAACCGTTATACTAATCTGTCGACAGGGATGGGAATAATGCTGGTGGATATCGTGGTCATCACTCTGGCCGGCATCACCACCCGTTCCCTGGACCTGGCCCTGCTTGGTTATCTGGCGTTGTTCATTTCTTCCCGGGTGATTGACCTCGTGCTGGAGGGCATTGATTACGCGCGCGCAGCACTGGTGATCACCAGCAATCATGAGCGGGTGGTCAACGCCATCTATGAAAAAATGCGGCGCGGAGTGACCATTCTTGACGGATT
>CBFGIH010000227.1:0-2849 GCA_965648775.1 Caldifarciminota bacterium
TTTCTTGACATTTACGCCCTGTCTGGCTAACGATTTCACTAACTGGGATGATCAGGAAATGGTCACGGGCAATCCTCACATCACGGATTTGAGTCCCAACGGGATCTTTCGGATTTTCATCCATCCACACAGCGGGCCGTACGTACCCCTGACGATTCTTTCCTATGCGGTGGAATATCATTTCTTCCGCATGAATCCGTTTGTTTTTCATCTGTCCAATGTTCTGCTTCATGCGGCCAATGTGATTTTAGTGCTGATCCTGATTTATGCCTTGACTGGCAACCTGACCGCCGCCGTGACGGTTGCGCTTTTATTCGGCGTACATCCCCAGCGCGTGGAATCGGTCGCCTGGGTGACAGAAAGAAAGGATGTCTTAAGCGGACTTTTCTTTTTGGCCGGCCTGCTTGCTTTCCTCCGGTTCCGTTCTTCCCGACTGGGACCGGGCTGGTGGTTGATTCCGCTTATTTACGTGCTGGCCATCCTGGCCAAGCCCATGGCGTTTTCTCTGCCTTTGGTGTTGCTGCTCGTTGATTACTTCCTGGGGGGCCGCGTTAATCGCCGCACCTGGCTTTTGGTGCTGATCATGGTGATCCTGTCCCTGCCCGTGAGCGCGATGAACATCCGCACGCAGATCATGGGCACCGATACACCCGCATTTCATCCGCTGCGTAATTTTTTACTCGGCAGCCGAAACCTGGTCTGGTATGCGGCCAAAGTTCTGCTGCCGATCGGCCTATCGCCTTTTTATCCATATCCGCCCAATTTTGCCCGCGCCCTGCCCTGGTCTTTTTATCTCGCCCCCCTGCTTCTGGCGGCCGCCGCGTTGCTGATCATCTGGTCGCGTCGCCGAACGCGGGTGCTTGTCTTCGGCAGCCTTTGCTATTTTTTCACCATCCTGCCCGTCAGCCAGTTTTTCCCCATTGCCGGACCGGCCATGGCGGCGGATCGCTATACCTATCTGCCCTCGATCGGCATCCTCTTTGGCATAGGCGCGATCATCACCTGGTTGGAAAAATATCCACGGCCGCGTTCGTACCGGTATGCGATCACATTGCTGGTGGTGATTATTATTTTCGTGCTGGCCGCGCAATCCCGTCGGCTCTGCCGGGTCTGGCAGAACAGTTTAACCCTCTGGAATGAAGTCCTGCGGCGCCTGCCGGACAATGCCCTCGCCCTCAATAATCGGGGTCGGGCTTACAGCCGCCTGGGTCATTATACCCTGGCCATCCGGGATTATGACCGGGCGATCATGGTTGATCCCCGGTATGAATTGCCGTATTACAACCGGGCCGTGGCTTATGACAAACTGCATGACCATGAACGCGCTCTGGTTGATTTCGAACGGGCACTCACGATCAAGCCCGATCTGGCCATTGCTTATGAAAGCCGGGCGGTCACTTATAATCGTTTAGGCCGTTACCAGGAGGCCATCGCGGATCTTAACCGGGCTATCCATCTTGATCCGGCCATGGACGTGGCTTACCTTGATCGGGGATCAGTATATTTCAAACTTGGATTATATGATCGGGCGCTGGCTGATTATAACCGGGCGCTTGAGTTTGACCCCAATTATCCCGAGACTTATCTCAACCGCGGGGACGTCCATTTCGCGCTCAGCGATTATGCGCGCGCGATTGCCGATTACACCAGGGCCTTGACCCTCAATCCGTATTATTACACGGCTTATTACAACCGCGCCCTGGCCTACAAGGCCATCGGCGAATTTGAATCGGCTCTCGCGGATTACCATCAGGCGCTGGCCATTAAACCGGATTTTGCTGAAGCGCTCAACAACCGCGGCAACCTTTATTTGCAAACCGGTGATTATCAAAACGCGCAGCGGGATTATGACCGGGCGATCACGATCCGTCCTGAATACGCGGAAGCATTTTATAACCGGGCTTTATCCTGGCATCTTATGGGCAATGACCAGCGCGCTCTCGAGGACTTAACGCATGCAGAATCCCTCGGATTTTTAATCGATTCAACCTTCAAGAAAACTCTTCTTCGGTAGTTAAAAGTAACACTTTGCTGCCTGTCAGCAATTTGTTACTTTTGTTTTTCCCCTGCGGGGCATTGACATCATCTCAATTTCGCGTATACTTCCCCGGGGTTATTTATGGAAAAAACATCCGCACTGATTTTATTAACGATCCTAAGGAGTCATTAATGCTCGCCAAAGTCCTTTCCTGCGCGACATTCGGCATCGACGGTTATCTGGTCGACGTCGAGGTTGACCTGGCCAATGGCCTGCCCCAGTTCACGACCGTGGGCCTGCCGGATAACGCGGTCAAGGAATCCAAGGACCGGGTCTCGGCCGCGATCAAGAATTCGGGCTTCCGCTTCCCGACCAAGAAGATCACGGTCAACCTGGCGCCGGCCGACATCAAAAAAGAAGGTTCGAGCTTTGATCTGCCAATCGCAGTCGGCATCCTGGCCGCGGTGGGCGTGGTCGGTTCCGAAGCCCTGGCGCGTTACGCCATCCTCGGCGAATTGTCTCTGGATGGCTCTTTGCGGCCGATCAAAGGCGCGATCTCGATCGCCCTGGCGGCTCAAGAGCAGAAACTCAACGGCATCATCATTCCCAAAATCAATGCCCGCGAGGCCGCCATCGTCGAAGGCATCAAGGTCTATGGCTTTGACAACCTCATTGAAGTCGTCGCGTTCTTGAATGGCGAGACCGAAGTCCAGCCGGTCAGCGTGGACCGCGAGCAGATCTTCAACTCGGCGTCGCAGTATTCGTTCGATTTTGCTGAGGTGAAAGGCCAGTACCACGCCAAGCGGGCCCTGGAGATCGCCGCGGCGGGAGCTCATAATATTCTGATGATTGGGCCGCCGGGCACGGGCAA
>CBFGIH010000228.1:0-2844 GCA_965648775.1 Caldifarciminota bacterium
ACTTGATGAACAATTACGATCTTCACGATCCGGGAGGTGCGCTTTGAAATCAATTTTTTCTATCTTTCTGATTCTTTTTACCGCGGTTTTCATTTATTGCCCGTCCGGCGGCAACAAGAACGGCTCGACGGAAAAAAATACGCCGCCGGTCATAACCAGCGTGACGATCCTACCCACCAACCCAAACGTTCAATCCGACATCAAACTTCAAATTCTCAGCACGGACAAGGATGGCGATCCAATTACCTATCAGGTGAAGTGGTTCGTCAATGATCAAGCCATCGGCGAGGGCATGACCTTCAAATACGAAGATATCAAGATCGGAGATCAAATTTCCGCCGAGGTTACCCCTTTCGACGGCAAAGATCGAGGCAAACCCTACCGGACCGGCGCCGTCAAGGTGGGCGGACTGACGCCAAGAATTTTATCCCTTACGGTCAGCCCGGAATCATTATATGTCACGACGGAACGCGTGACGATCAACGCACTGGTGGAAAATCCGAACCTGGACACGGCGCGCATTATCTGTCACTGGGTGATCGGCGACGAAACGCTGCCAGACACCAGCAACACCCTGAATCTGCGCTCGTTCAATCTCAAGAAAAACAGCGTCATTACCGGGTCGGCTTTTGCCTGGAGCAAGGAACTCCGCTCGGAACCGTTCACTTTTGAACTCCATATCGCCAATTCCGCGCCAATCTTAAACACGCAGGTGGACACCGTGCGCCTTTCCAAAGACAGCATTTATTACCAATTGCCGATCATTGATCCGGATGGCGACAAAATGACTTATCAACTGCTGTCCGGACCCGAAGGGCTGTTCTGCGACCGACAGTCCGGTGTTCTTTACGGCAAATCAGCCGAGGAGCAGTTCTCTGTCACGGTGCGCGCCACGGATCAGGACGGCGCTTATCTGGATGCCCACTTCGCCCTCACCGCCAGATAATTTTATGCGCTCGTCCGTCAACCAAGCGGAATCAGGGTGCTTTTGAACTGCTGATCGTCAACATGATGAAAAAAAACCGCCGATGCACTCTCGGCGGTTTTTTTATTGACAAAACAGTTATTTTTTGGGATGAGCCGGATCAGGAACGCACGCGCCCGATGGACATACCGCCGCGCACTGCGCTTCATCGAAGTGGCCCGCGCATTCAACGCATTTGTTAAAATCAATGACGTAGATCGGCTCGCCGGCGGTGATTGCCTGAACTGGGCACTCCGGTTCACACAAACCACAGGCGGTGCATTCTTCCGTGATTTTATAAGCCATTGCGCCTCCTTGGTCGGTAATTATAGTGATCCGGCGCATGACGTCAAGGGGCAAGCTTTGTCAATTCCACTAACGTCAGTGGCAAACGCTCAATCGGTGTCAGGCGTGGCTGGAGCCGGCAACTATAACCCATCTGCTCCAGTCGAGGCCGGGCTGCGGCCACTTCCAGAACTGCCCGCCGGGGATTTTTGAAAAAGACCGCCCGGCCCGAAGGCCGCAGGTGTTGATTGATTACCGCCAGCCAATCCCGGATCGAACCGGCCGCTTTAAGAAAAAGCAGGTCAAACGACGCACCCGGATAATTTTCGGCCCGGCCGGGAAAAATTTCCACGGCCGGCAGGTTCAGTGCCTCAACTAACATTTCCAGAAAGCGGGCTTTTTTACCGACTGATTCCATCAGGGTCAAATTCAATCCCGGAACCATGATTTTTACCGGCAGGGAGGGAAAACCCGCGCCGGCGCCCAGATCCGCTGCCCGGTAATGTTCCGCGGCGTATTCCAGAGCCAGCAGAGCAGGCAGGAAATGCCGGCGCGCCAACCGCTCGTGGTCAAGACGCGAGACCAGATGCAGACGGCCGCGAAAACGGTCCAGCATTTCCAGGTAAAGGCGAAAGCGTTCCATGGCCCGGGGCGGCGGTGACAGTTCGAGCTCCGCCAGGCCCCGTTGAAGATCATCAAGTTCCCGGGAAAAATCATAGCTCATGATTTGAAAGAATCCCAGAGCCGATCGAGTTCACGCAGGCTTGCGTTCTGGATCGAACGGCCGGTCCGCTCATACGCCCGACAAACCTTTCGAAACCGCCGGATAAATTTTTTATTCGCGTTCCGCAGGGCCAATTCGGCATCAATGCCGGCGTGGCGGGCAAAATTCACGCAGGAAAACAGCAAGTCACCGAATTCCTCACGCTGGGTGCGCCGGCAGCGGGCGCGGCGCAGTTCCTCCATTTCTTCGCGGATTTTATTCAAAGGGCCATGCCGGCTGGGCCAGTCAAATCCCAGACGCGCGGCCCGCTCCTGAATCAGCCGGGCAGCCATTAACGCCGGCAGGGAAACAGGAATGCCCCGGAACGCGTCGGGTTTGGATCGCTGCCAGTAATTCAGCACCTCCTCGGCGGTGCGCGGTGAGCGATGACCATAGACATGCGGGTGTTTGGCGCGGTATTTCCGGATTGTCGCGTTGACTAATTCCCGAGGGGTCACGCCTTTCTCTTCGGACAGCAGTTCCATCAGGAACAAGCTTAAGAATAAAAGGTCGCCGATTTCCTCACGAATCATCTCCGCCCGCCCCCGCCGGATCGCTTCCGCGGTTTCATGCGCCTCTTCGATTAAATTGTTTTTCATCGTGGCAAGGGTTTGACGCCGATCCCAGGGACATTTTCGGCGCAGGGTTCGGATCACGCGGAGCAAACGGCCCAACGAAAAACCGGCAGCAGACCGGCGGGAATCAGGAAGCAGGCTGATCGGCCTGGTCTGACGGCAGTTCTTCGGCTGATTCTTTCTTCTGGAAATCCGCGTAGTAGTCTTCTTCAAAATTCAGGCAGCAAAGCAATTTACCGCATATGCCCGAGAGTTTT
>CBFGIH010000229.1:0-2844 GCA_965648775.1 Caldifarciminota bacterium
GCCGTAGCGAGTTTTATCAACACCAATTGTCCCGCCTGCGGCACGCCGGCTCAACGCGATCCTGATACGATGGACACCTTTGTCTGTTCTTCCTGGTATTTTCTCCGCTACCTTGATCCAAAAAACAGCAAAACTTTCTGCGACCGTCAACAGGCGGACACCTGGCTGCCAATTGATCAGTACATTGGCGGTTCCAGCGAACATGCCACTGGTCATCTGATCTATTTCCGTTTTTTCACCAAAGTTTTATACGATGCCGGTTACATCGGCGTGGATGAGCCGACCATTAATTTATTCAATCTTGGAATGGTCAACAAGGGCGGCGTCAAAATGTCCAAATCCAAGGGCAATGTCGTGCCCATTGGTGATTTTGTGCGCCAGCATGGCGCTGATGTCGCTCGCCTAACCATTTGTTTTGCCGCGCCGCCCGAGCGAGATATGGAATGGAGCGATGAAGGGGTAGCCGGCGCGGAGCGCTTTTTGGACCGTGCCTACCGGCTGGTTCACGAACACCGCGCTTTGATCCGCGCTGACCGGCCCGATCCGGCGTCTTTTACATCGGAAGACCATTCGCTGTATATCAAGGTCAATCAGACCATTGCCCGCATCACCCAAGATCTGGAGACGTTTAAATTTAATACGGCGATTGCCCTTTTATGGGAATTGTTGAATGCCCTGTACTCAGCCCGAACGGATCGGCCGGTTTTCGGCTATGGCCTGTACGCGCTGATCAATCTGCTGTCGCCCTTTGTGCCGCACCTGGCGGATGAATTATGGTCCTTAAGCGGGCATGAGGGCAGCTTATCCCGCCAGCCCTGGCTGGTGCCGGATCCAGGGTACCTGAAAGCACAGACCGCAAACGTGGTGATTCAAATCAACGGTAAAGTTCGGGCGCATCTCGCCATCCCCGTCGGCGCGGCCGCCGAAGAAGTTGAAAAACGGGCGCTGGCGGACGATAAAATCATCAAGCACCTGGCCGGCAAGGCGATCCGGAAGGTGGTCTACGTGCCGGATAAACTGTTGAATATAGTGGTGTGACCAGATTTTTTACTTGCCTTCTTTTGTTGCCGACTTCAATTTATCCGAATATTCCTTAAGTTTCCTTTCCACGCGGTCGTTGATGGTTCCTTTTTGATATCCGGATTTGAGGCGGTGGCCGGCTTTGATCCCGGTCAGGATTTCCAGACCCTCGTCAACCGTGCGGACGGCCCAGATATGGAATTTCCGGCGGGTTGCTTGATCCACAATATCCTGTCGGAGCATCAGGTCATCGATGTTAGCCGCCGGAATGATCACACCCTGCCGGCCGTTTAAGCCCCGCGCCTGGCAGACATCAAAGAAGCCTTCAATCTTTTCGTTGACCCCGCCGATTGGCTGGACATCGCCGTTCTGGTTAATCGAGCCGGTGACCGCGATATCCTGGCGGAGGGGGATCTGCCCGAGCACGGAAAGGATCGCATAAATTTCGGCGCAGGAAGCGGAATCACCATCGATCTCGCTGTAGGATTGCTCAAAACCCAGCGTGACATCCACGGCCAGGGGTAGTTCCTGCGCGTAGCGGGACCGGAGAAAACCGGATATGATCAGCACCCCTTTGTTGTAAGTCCGGCCGGCCAGGTTCGCTTCCCGCTCAATGTTGATGATGCCGGCACGGCCCAGCGCCACCCGGGCGGTGATCTTGATGGGCCGGCCAAAGACATAGTCGCCGAATTGATAGATGGTCAAGCCGTTAATCTGCCCCACGGTGGTGCCGGTAGATTGGATCATGAGGATGTCATTTTCAATCATCTCCTGGATTTTTTCTTCGTAGGTGTTAAGGCGCCGGCGCCAGCCCTGGATCGCCTGCTCGATTGCGACCGGATTGACCACGCGCTGGTTGCTTTGCCGTGCCCAGTAATCTGCTTCGCGGATGAGGTCGGCGACCTGATGAAAACGGGTAGTCAATTTGTTCTTGCGGCCGGCAATGCGAACTCCGTACTCAATAATGTCCGCCACCGCTTCCCGCGTAAAAGGCAAAAGCCTTTCTGTTTCGCAGATTGATTTGACAAAAGAGGCGTATTGATTGATGTTTGCCGGATTGCGCTCCATGACCGTGTCGAAGTCGGCTTTGACTTTGAAAATCGTCTTGAAATCTTCGTCCTGATAATACAGCAGGTAATAGAGCCATTCGTTGCCGATCATGATCACCTTGACATCGATCGCAATCGCTTCCGGCTTCAGGGCGGAGGTAGATAATATATAGAAAGGATCAAAGGACTGAATGTCAATGATGCCGTTGCGCAGGGCGCGTTTTAAGGTTGGCCAGACGCCAGGTTCGACCAGGGCATCAAAGGCGTTGAGCACGAGATACCCGCCGTTGGCCCGCAGGAATGATCCCGCTTTGATGTTCAGAAAATCGCTGATGAGGACACCGGGCGCGGGCGTGTACCGTTCGATGGTGCCGAAGAGATTCTTGAACGATGGAGCGGTTTCAAAAATGATGGGAATGGTTTTGGTATCAGCGTTGTCCACGAGGAGATTGACCCGGTATTCCCGGAACTCATCTTCGACCGCCTCCTTGCGGGTGAAACGGGCAATATCAATTATCACGCGTTTCAGAACTTCGTCCAGGTAAACAGCAACCTTTTTCTCGGGGATGCGGTTTTTTATTTCCTTCAGCAATTGCTCCACGATGGGCCGGACCATCCACTCGTTAAGGCGGCCGATCTCATCATTGGCCTGTTCCTGCAGATCACGGACCTTGGTGTATATGCTGGCCAGGTTTTCTTCCAGTTCGGAAATTTTGTTTCGCATCCGGCTGAATTCTTCCTGGCTTAGCTTACCTTGTTTGATCAAATTGTCGAT
>CBFGIH010000230.1:0-569 GCA_965648775.1 Caldifarciminota bacterium
GTTTCGTATATATATCGTTGCATGTTTCCCCGACATCCATTGCGATCAATCCGCGAAAATCATTCATGAACGATCTGATGTTTCGCGCCACGGATTTTTCCTTCCCCAGGTATTTTATTTCCCACCAAAAAAACTGTCGTTGGCCTTCTGAAAATATTAGCATATTCGGCCACTTCTCCCTACCGGATTTCCCGGTGATGATCTTGGGCGGATTCATGTTCAGGACCGAATACTCCTCGGGCAGGGTATTTTCCAACCTGGACCATAATTCGACCTGCATCCAGTTTTCCAGATGTTTCCACCCGCCAATTTCCCTTGATTCATCTAACCGCTGTAATAACCACCTGAGAACATCTTCCCGTATAATAGTGAAAATATCACGATCCGACATTTTTCTTCCCTTTTTTAGCCGGAAATATACTCAACCTAATAAGCCTATCAAGGTTTTGCGTGATATCGAAAAGAATATATGGTATGATAGGCCGAAATTTAAGCAGTTTTTACGGCATCGATCAATTCACCAAAATGAGTATGCCACAGAGTCTTGCACCGGTCCCTTTTAGTCCCTC
>CBFGIH010000230.1:579-2807 GCA_965648775.1 Caldifarciminota bacterium
GAGTTGCTCTATCTCACCCCGGGTCTTTTCGTTGGCGAAGATCGTGAGTTGAGATTTGCCGCGGGTCATACCGACGTAAAAAACCGCCTTGTACCTATTGTCGAGGCTGCGGACATGTTCCAGACCGGTTATGATGATGACCTTGTTCTCCAGACCCTTGTATTTTTGGATCGAACAGGTATATATAGTACCCGGCTGGGGCGTGTTAACGTTCTCATCAGTCAGCGGCTGGGTGACGATTCCGGGCAGGTCCCGCAGTGCGTGCTCGATCCCTTTGAAACCACCGGGATAGAGGATGGTGATATCCTCGTGCTTCACGTCTGACTTGAGGAGGCTGGTGATGTATTCCGTGATCTTCGCGTGCAGGTCCTTTCCGTCCCGGTAAAAATAATATTTTACGCGCTCCCCGCTGATCGTCACGAACTCGGCCATCTTGAACCCGGTTATGGCCGAGGTTTCATCGACGATCTGCTTGGTGTTACGGCAATTCCTCGTCAGATTACCGATTGTCGGACGGCATTCCTGGATCAACGATTTGACGTACTGCTCGTCGTAGTTGTTGAAAACCTCGGCCTGGCAATCGGGATCGTAGAAGATGCACCATGTCCCTTTCTTGAGACCTCCTTTTAAAGCCCGGTCGGCCGCGGACATAATCGATCCGCACATGATATCCTGGGCCTCGTCGATCACCAGGTAGTCGTACGGTTCGTACTTCTTACCTAGATCCTTCGCCGCCTTGATAAAATATTCCGGGTAAACGTTCTTGAAGAACAGGTTGCCCTTGTCTTTCTTATCGTAATCCAGGCGCTTCGTTTCGAACTCTTCCCTGAAATTACTCTTATCTATGGTTAATTGGATGTGGTTAAACAGCCGGTCCACGTTTATCCGGTCGACCAGTTTTTCCCGCTTGAACTCGGCTTTTAACACCTCGCCAAGGAGAACATTGAAACAGAGGAACAGTACCCGTTTCCCCTGCCGGGCCAGGTTCCGTGCGTGGTACCGGGCCAGCAGGGTCTTGCCCGTGCCGGCCTGGCCTTTGACCAGGATCCGCGGATTTTCGGCCAGGGCGTCGAAGACCCGGTATTGTTCCTCGGTCAGGCTTTCGATCTGGCGCTCGATCTTCTCGAGCCTCGCGCCGAGCGGCTCGAAGATCTCGAAATTGGGCCGGAGGAGGTCCTTGATCCGCTGCCGGATCTCAGGCGTTATGGGCATGCCCTCATGACCCTGCTTCGTCTCGAAATATGCCCGGACCCGCTTCAGGTAAGCGGACAGGGGCGTACCCCGGTCGTTCCGGTCGTAGGTCAGAGTTGGATTGCATTCGATCGATGATTGCTTTACCACACAATGCGGGAAGGCCACAACGTGGCCAAAAACGATCTTGCCTGCCAGGTCCTTGAGCTTCTTCTCGATCTCCCGCTTGACGACGTAGGTCGCGTCCTTAACCTGGGCATAGGGGTCCTTGATCCTATGCTCATTGCCGTTGCGGTCCACCGAGATCCACACACCTTCCCGGCGCAGGATGCCGCCGCCCTTGGTCTCCAGGCAGTAGACGCCGCTCGGTCCGACCAGCACGAAATCTATCTCGCCGCAGTAACCGGCTTTGTCGGTTTCCAGGTTCAAGGAATGCAAGCAGGTCCAGTCCTTCAGGGACTCGTCCTTTTCGATTTCGTGAAAGAGCGCCACCTCGGCGCTCTTGCCCGGGTCATTCTCGATCTCCGGGTCAAGGGTTCGCGGTATCATTTCAGGCATACTACCTCCGTGGATATGATACGCGAATTATTAAGGTCGTCAAGGATGCACAAACAATTACACGCTTTTGATCCCTTGACAAACAAAAAAAATCGAGTATACTAGGAAGACGGTATATGGGCATTAATGGCGTATGGTGCCCTTTTTTTTATTAAATTATTAAAAAGCCCCTATTTATCGGGGCTTTTTGTTTTGTGCTTGATCTTTGACAACTTATTTAGATTTGTTTAATGCTATTCATTCCCCCTTTGTGAAAGGGGGATGGAGGGGGATTTTAATAAATCCTTACCTGTCATCGCGAGAGGCGAAGCCTTGCGGCGATCGCATCTATTAAAAGTAGTAATCAATCCCGCTTCTATGCGGGAAAGGAGGCTTTATGAACGATTTGCATCGTTGCCGTCAATGTTACCGGTTTTTCGAGCACGAGCATCCGGTCGCGTGCCATAAGTGCCAGGGGGTATTCTGCTCGGTCCCCTGCA
>CBFGIH010000231.1:0-2802 GCA_965648775.1 Caldifarciminota bacterium
CCGTGTCGGGAAGCAAAGCGACGATCATTTTGCCCTGCAGCTCCGGCCGCCGGGCGATTTCCAGCGCGGCCCAAACCGCGGCACCGGAAGAGATGCCGCAGAGAATTCCTTCTTCGCGAATGAGACGGCGGGCAGTTTCAAACGCCTGCCGGTTCGTGACCCGCCGGAACCCGTCGATCAGACGCCGGTCGAGAATTTCCGGGACAAAACCGGCGCCGATGCCCGGTATTTTATGCGGTCCGGGTTGACCGCCGGATAGCACCGGTGAGGCGTCGGGTTCAACACCATAAATTAAAATTGTTGATTTTTTTTCTTTCAGGTATTCGGCGATGCCGGTGATGGTTCCGCCGGTGCCGATGCCGCAAACCACGCAGTCAACCCGGCCCTCGGTTCCTTCCCATATTTCCGGTCCGGTCGTCAAACGATGAATCCGGGCATTTGCCGGATTTTTAAATTGTTCGGTGAGAAAAGCGTTGGAAATTGACCGGCCGAGTTCTTCGGCCTTGCGGACCGCGCCCATCATACCTTCAGCCGCGGGCGTGAGAACGACTTCGGCGCCAAAGCCGACAAGCAGGCGGCGTCTTTCTTCGGTCATGTTCTCCGGCATGACAATGATCAATCGGTAGCCTCGGACAGCGCAGACCAGCGCCAGTCCTACACCGGTGTTGCCCGAGGTTGCCTCAATAATAACACTGTTTTGATTAAGCAGGCCGCGTTCTTCCGCATCCCGGATGAGCGCGTATCCCAGCCGGTCCTTAACGCTTGCGCCCGGATTAAACGACTCGAGCTTGACGATAATCTCCGCGCTGAGCCCGGCCGGAATGCGGTTGAGCCGCATCAGCGGGGTGTTACCGATTAGTTCGGTTATGTCGGCGGCAATACGGCTCATGTTTTTTCCAGTTTATCATAGTTGCGAAGCGCTTCATAGAAGGCTTTCCAGAAGGGATCGACAATCGGGTGTTCAAGTTTTTTCTCTCGGTGGCCTTCGACCAGCAGCATGCCCTGCCGCGCGGGAATCATTTCCCCGCAGACCGAAGCCCGGATTCCGTTCTGCTTAAGCGCTGCCACCACCGCGTCCGCTTTATGCTCCCGGCAGGTGATGATCAAGGTTCCTTCGCTGATCGAGGCATAAGGATCGATGTTAAAAAGCCGGCAGATTTCTTGAACGCCCTCTTCCAGCACGATTCGGTTTTTTTCGAGACGAACGCCCAGACCGGCGGCCTGCGCGATTTCATAAATCCCCCCCCAGATGCCGCACTCGGTGGCATCATGCATGGCCGAAACGCCCTGATCGCGGACGCCGACGGAAACCGCGGTCCGGGCGTCCATAACTACGGACATTTTATAGAAAATTTCCTCCGCGGTGCGCGCAAAATCCATGCCGAATTTAGAACTGATATATCTGGGAAACATCGTCGCGAAGATGCCGACCGCCTCGATTGCCGGGCCCTTGGTGATGATGATTTTATCGCCGGGTTTGATGAATTTCGGTGTCACATATTCATCCATACCCCCGACGGCCAAAACCGTGGCGCCGCCGACCATCGGGTAATGACAGTTATCGTAGCGCGCGGTATGGCCGCAAACAATCGACATCCCCATTTTTTTGGATTCCTGGTGAATGATATCCCAGGTTTCGGTCAACTGCTCTTCCGTCATCGAAAGCGGAAGGTTTAAATCAATAGTCAGGTAAGTCGGCGGCAGCCCGGAAGTGACGACGTCGGAAGCCAGGATGTGGATGGCGAACCAGGCGGCACGTTTAAAACCATATTCGGGGACAATGAAGACGGGATCGCTGGTCATGGCGACCGCGCGGTTGCCAATCTCCACGATGCCGACATCAACGCCATGCTGGGGACCGACCAGGATATGTTCGTTGACCGCGCCGAGGCGGGGAAAGATGAGTTCGTTGAAAACCTCAGGGGATATCTTACCTATTTCCGGCAATTTTGCCATACGGCCTCCTTGCTATTTAAATTTAAGAACGGAAAGGTAGTATATTCATAAAAAAGCCACTGTCAACCAATTAGATATTGACGCATTAAGCGTCTCTGGCTATACTGGAATCAACCCAAAGGAGTGAAATGGCCAAGGACCTGCACTGGTTAAAATATAATGAATACCCAGGCCGCGGACTGGTGATCGGTTTGACAGCCGATGCATCCGCATATGTCCAGGTTTACTGGATCATGGGGCGCAGCGAAAACAGCCGCAACCGAATTTTCGTGAAGGAAAGCAACGGTTTTATCCGGACCCAGGCCTTTGATCCGGCAAAAATCAAAGATCCCTCTTTGATTATTTACTATCCGGTTAAATATTTAGGCGCCAAGCACATCGTCACCAACGGGGATCAGACGGAGACAATCATGGAACATCTGCAAAACGGCTCGACCTTCGAATCCGCTCTGGCTACCCGGCAGTTTGAACCCGATCCGCCAAATTATACGCCAAGAATATCAGGCCTGCTGCATGCTGATGGCCAGCCTTTTGCCTATCAGATTTCGGTCATTAAGTCCCGCTTCAACGATTCTCGGTATCTGATCCGGATGACTTTCGATTATGAAAAACCCGTTCCCGGCATCGGTCATTGCGTAACCACTTACGAGAATGATGGTAATCCCCTGCCGGCTTTTCAAGGCGAGCCGTTCGAGGTGCCGCTCGGTGCTTCTGCCGAAGAAATCGCGGGGTTGTATTGGAACGCGCTGAATGCCGATAATCGGATTTCCCTGCTGGTGAAGACCATCCGCATTCGGGATCAACAGGTGACGATTGAAATCATAAACAAGCACCGTTAATCAACCA
>CBFGIH010000232.1:0-2783 GCA_965648775.1 Caldifarciminota bacterium
CGCGGACGGCCATCACCGTTATGAAACATTCTATACCTATAGCCAGGAAATGAGAGACGCTCCGGCCGACCATCCGGCAAGATATAAAATGGTGGTCCTGGTCAATGTTAACGATCCGGGGCTCGTGATTCTTCCCACTCATCGGCTGATTAAAAATGCGCCGGTGGGCTGCATAGATTGCCTGGCGGAAAAAGCCAGAGAATTTTTTGACGTTCGCCCCGTCCCCCGGGAAAACCTTGGTTCCGAACTGGATAAAGAACAGGATTCCGCTTTCGGCGCGTACGGCCAGGGCGGATCGTATCTTTTTCGGCTCAAATCAAAGAAAATCGTGGATGAACTGTTGCCGTATAAAAGCGCCGGATACCGTCGTTTAGACACCGCCATCCTCCAGGCGGTAGTAATTGAGAAATTAATGGACATACCTTCTTCAGCTCTTGAAGACCATGTTAAATACGAACGCGGTATAGAAGAAACATTAGCCAGGGTTGACCGGGGAGAATTCCAGTTTGCCTTGCTGCTCAAGCCCACTCTTCCTGATCAGGTCATGGATATCGCATCGCACGGAGAACGAATGCCCCAGAAGTCAACCGATTTTTTCCCAAAACTCATTTCCGGCCTGGTTTTTTACGATATTGCCGGATAAAATACTTTACGGTAATGCAATTAAGATTTATGTTTAGTTTTCAGCGCGGCTGCTTACCCTCTAACGCAGTTAACTATTAGTCTGATTTCATGAGTGACCAATACCGGCGCAGGCGGTGGCGTTTGATATATCTTACCACCGGGTCGGGGGTGAGATATCGTATCGAACGGCGGGAAACAACCAGACGGCGAATGGCAGTCGAGGAAATGTCAATC
The DNA here is from genome assembly GCA_965648775.1 of Caldifarciminota bacterium. Lineage (GTDB taxonomy): Bacteria > Hydrothermota > Tepidihabitantia > SM23-42 > JAOAFX01 > CBFGIH01. The sequence goes on from CBFGIH010000232.1 coordinate 859, forward strand.
AGCGGAGCACCGCTTAAGAAAACTCGCTGACGGTACTTGGGTATCACGCCTGGTGGATGACCGAGCCGGGGCACGATAATGGCACGGTTTTCCTGGATAATGCCAGCCCAGTTTTTCCAGGTGTTTATCGCCTGCCATTGATCGGCGCCAATAATCAGATAAAAAGTACCGCGGTATTGCCGCCGTAGCTGCCGGATCATGTCGATCGTGTAGGTTATGCCTAGCATCCGTTTTTCCACGGCGCTGACCGAGAAGTATTTATTCCCGGTCACGGCTAATTCAATCATGCGCAAACGATGGTTAAAAGGGGTAATCCCGGTTTTATGGGGAGGGTTGCCCGCCGGTACAAAAATGATTTGTTTCAAACCGAATTCATCCCGGACGTGCTGGGCAATGATTAAATGTCCGAGGTGGGGTGGATCAAACATCCCGCCGAAAATACCCACTTTGGCCGCACCGCGCCGCATAAGGACGTTATTTCTTATTTTTAAGTTTTTGAATTTGACTTTGAGCCCGGTCCCGCCAGTTATCGATGGTCAATAATTCTTCGTAGAGAGCGAGGGCGGAATTTACTTTCCCCTGGCGGACGTAGAGATTGGCCAGGAGATATTTTGCTTCCAGCGCCGCCGGCGTCTCCGGGTAGGCTTCGATCACATACCTCGTAAAATATATTTCCGCCGCTTTAAATTCCTTGAGCTTCAGATAAAGCCTGGCATTATTTAACTCTTTCTTTGCCAGTCTTTGGCGAGCGTCCAGAATCAGGGTTCGGACTTCATTGGTGCGCTGAGAGTTGGGAAAACGGGTGAGAAATTCGTCAAGGTAATCGATGGCATCCATGGTTTTGGTTTGGTCGCGGTCCACACCGGGCGCATTATTCAAGAAAGCGACGGCCCGGTAATAATATGCATCTTCCAGGTAAGTCGAAGCGGGAAAATTCTTGATCAAGTATTCAAATTCGGTAATCGCCTGGTTGTAATCCTTCATCAAAAAGTAGGTTTGCGCCAGCCAATATTGGGCATCATCGACTAATTCGGAAGTGGGATGATAAAAGATGATCCGCTCGAAGCCCTGGATTGCCCGATTGTATTTTCGGGCCTGCAGGAGCTCCCTGGATCGTTCGAATTCAGCATCCGCCGGCATGGTCCGAACCGCTGGTTTTGAGCCGCAGCTGAGCATGATCAGCAAAAGGATCGTTGCCATCGGAATAAGCCATCTGGTCGGCTGCCTTGAGATTGTTTTTACTGCCCGGCAGCTCATGGTTTGACACCTTTCCCGGATTTAATTTCCCGAATTCGGTCCTGGACTTTTTTCACGATTTCACCTTTCTGGTAGGGGTTGAGATTCAATGCTTTCTGATAGGCGACGAGCGCCGCGGCCAAACTGTCCTGATGGTAATAAATCTCGCCCAGATAATAGTAGGAATCGTCAAGCAATGATTTCGGCTCCTGCTGGTTGACGATACTTTGAAAATAAATCTGGGCGCTATCAAAGTCCGCGGCCGCGAACAGTCGTTGTCCAATTTCAAATTTTATTTCACTCATGGTCAGTAGATTTTCGGCGATCTTGAGGCGTTGATAATCACGTTCGGCGAGAGACAACGCGGAATCCAGCTGATCGCAATTTATTAACGCCTTGATTAATTTGGGGCGAATGGCGCGGGCCCGGCGGGAAGAGGAATCCAATTCCAACCCGCGCGTGTAGGCCTCGACCGCAGCCACGAAATTTTGCTGATCAAAATTTATGTCACCGATCAAAAATAGGTTGTTTGATTGATCATTTCTGGGTACCAGTCGGCCAAGATCCTGGTAGTGCTGGAGAGCCAGGGTCAGGTCGTTGATCGCCATCGCGTTGTTTGCTAAAAGCGAATAAACGCAGACAATGCTATCAGCATAAGAGGATTCGGCCGCTAACGAGGAGCGGAAATA
>CBFGIH010000233.1:0-2732 GCA_965648775.1 Caldifarciminota bacterium
GCATTGTTATCTACCGACTGCCCGAGGCAAACACAATTTACTTGGAAGGCGCCCTTAACCGTAACCGGCAGCGGACGATCCGGGTGGCGGTGAAAGACCCGGCTCGTTTTTGCGGAACCTATTTTCGGGAGCGGCTGCTGGCCGAGCAGATCCGGGTGGCCGGCACGATCATCGTTGGCAACGACAATTTTTTTATCAATCCCGATTCGGCTGCCCTGGTGACGGTCATCGATTCCACGCTTTCAGTGCCTCTGGCCAGCATTGTCCGCGAGACCAACACGGAAAGCGTTAACCTGTACGCAGAGATCCTCATGAAAACGCTGGGCGTCCAGCATTATGGACGGGGAAGTTATGCGGCCGGCTTGGCCGCGACCAAGGAATTTCTGGTTCTTTGCGGTGTGGACACGGCGCTGGTGTCACTCTCGGACGGTTCTGGACTATCCAAGTACACCCTGATTTCGGCCGGCGACATGGTTAAGGTGCTGCGCTACTGCTGGCGTCAGCCGTTTTTCAATTTTTTTCTGGAATCGCTGGCCGCGCCGGGCACCGGTACCATGGCTAACCGGCTTACCGGTTTTTCCGACTCCCTGCGCGCGAAAACCGGAGCCCTGGATGCGGTATCCTGCTTGAGCGGCTACCTGACTGTCAATAACATCCCCTGCTGTTTTTCCCTGTTGTTCAATAATTTTACCTGTTCCTTCAAGAAAATCAATGCGATTCAAGAAGGCATCATCTGGAAACTGGCTGATCACCTGAAAAAGAATGTCAACTGATAAAACCGGCAGGTGTTATATTTTCCCGAAGTTAAGCAGGTGGTGATAATTCTTGGCGGTTCGTGTTTTTGATTTGCATTGCGACACGCCGTTGAATATTTCACGGCAACAGTTCCGGCATGTCCAGCCGGAAAAGCTCCGGGCCCAGGGTTACCTCGCCGCCGTATTCGCTCATTGGGTCAGACCGGATTCGCCCGCGCCCTTTGTCGAGGCGGTCCGCCTGATTTCTTCCACGATCCAATTTCTGTCCAGTCTGCCTGACTGTCGTATTATCCATCAGCCTGCCGATTTTAAACCGGATCGTTTGAATATTCTGCTGGGGGTTGAGGGCGGGCATGTTTTTGACCGGGATCGCAATCAACTGGAAGTACTTTATCACCTGGGCGTCAGGATTTTTACCCTGCTCTGGAACAATTCCAACCGTCTTGGCCACAGCGCGCTGGATGATGACCGCCGCGGCCTGACCACCCGCGGTCGATCCTTCATCCGCGCGATTGATTCCTACTGGCTATTTCTTGATCTTTCCCATGCTTCCAGCCGGACCGTGCTTGATGTCTGCGACCTGCGCGCCAGCCGGATATTCGCTTCGCATTCCTGCATTCGTACCCTGAATCCTTTTTTTCTTCGCAACATCAGCGACGAAGCCGCCCAGGCGATTGCCGGCCGCGGTGGTCTCGTGGGCGTGAATTTTTCCCGCAAGCATCTGGGTCAATACCAGGTGACCGATCATATCGATTATCTTAAGGGGCTTTGCGGCATCTCGACGATTGGTCTTGGCAGCGATTTTGACGGCATCGACGATCCGGTTATTGACAGTCCGGCCGGAACCGCGTCTCTGGTCGGACAACTGGGCCAGCGGGGTTATTCAAATCAAGAAACCGCGGCCATTTTTGCCGGCAATGCACTGAAGTTTTTCTTTCCGAAAACGCAAACGGATAAAATCCCCTGACGCGGACAGAAAATGGAGGTGAGCGGAGTCGAACCGCCGACCTTCTGCTTGCAAAGCAGGCGCTCTCCCGGCTGAGCTACACCCCCAGAGAAGGGCTCCGCCCTCTTTTCTCCCAAAATAATAAACACTAAAATTCGCCGAAATTCAACTCAACGCCGAATGAGTTGACCAGAGTTTCTTCCTTGTCCTGCAGCCGGTTTTTATTGAACTGGAAATCAAGTTTAAAATCGCGAATACGCACGCCCAGGCCGGGCTCGAAACTAAAACTGATCGGTTCCCAGTCGGCATTCAGGGATTCTTTCATGCCCAGGCGGAGCAGGAAAACACGGCTTAAGGGCATTTCCACGCCGGCATAAAGATCGAGATAATCATTTTCATAGGCCCCGCGGTTGATGTTGTATTCAGCAGCGGCATAGACGAAGCCTTCGCTTAAGACCAGTCGCTGGATCAGCAGGGCGATTTTGTGATTCAGATAATCAAGCGGTTCCCGGTGTTGCCAGTAAGCATACCGGTAAGCGAGCACGTAGTCCCCGCGGCGGACACTGGTGCGTTGATTGATGCGGTACCATTTCATGGTTAGGTCGTCGTTATACTGGAAGGAGAGGTCGATTCGTTTGCTGAAAAAAACTCGGCCCACGCCGATGCTAAAATGCTTATGATCGTTCATGGTCATGCCCGCCAGCCCCAGGTCAAAACGGTAAAAACCACGTCCGTACCCGAAATTGAAACCAGGAGTCAGGTTACCGCTTTGCTGCCAAACCGCCAGGGCGCCCAGCCGGCTGGCCGGAGCGAGGATTAGGCCGAAATCTTCGTCCGTGGTGCGTTTGATATCACCCCAGAGGCAGTTGGCGTACTGGTTGATATGATGCGGAAAAACCGTGATGTTGGCCGGATCGTCGATCAGATCCGGCACCATCAGGGTTTGCATTCTCACTTCATTGGCGTGTCCGGCGTTTATTCCTAACAAAATGATAATTATGAGTGCGGTGATTGATATTTTCATGCGGAAT
>CBFGIH010000234.1:0-2728 GCA_965648775.1 Caldifarciminota bacterium
CGGGCCATTTTAATTAACACGCCCAACAATCCGACCGGCACGGTCCTGACCGAAGAGGAGATGTTTGTCATCAACCGGCTTTGCCAGAAGCACAAACTTTTTCTGATCTCCGACGAAGTTTATCGGGAATTTGTCTATGACGGGAAAAAGCAGATCAGTGCTTTGTCCCTGCCGGACATCCGCCAGCAGGTTATTCTCATCGATTCAATTTCCAAACGCTTTTCCGCCTGCGGCGCGCGCGTGGGCTGCATTATCACCAAAAACCGGGAAGCTTTTGACGCCTTCCTGCGGTTCTGTCAGGCCCGCCTCTGTCCGCCGACCCTGGAGCAAATCGGCGCGATTGCGGCCTACCGGCACATTGACAAATACATAAATCCCATGATCGCTGAGTACGAACATCGCCGGGATGTGCTTTTTGAATTACTGGGGACCATTCCCGGGGTTTACGGCCACAAACCGGAAGGGGCTTTTTACACGGTGGTCCGGTTACCCGTCAAGGACGCGGACCATTTCTGCCGCTGGCTGATTACTGATTTTAATTTGAAGGGTAAAACAGTTCTGCTCGCTCCGGCCAACGGCTTCTATTCATCGCTCAAGAAAGGAAAAAACGAAGTCCGCATCGCCTATGTTCTCAAGGAACAAGATCTGCGCGATGCCGTGGAAATCATCGGCGCGGCGCTTCGCGCCTATCCAGATCGGCCACGCGGAAATCAATAATCACCTCTGAAAAACCAGCCAACGGCCTGATCATGAAAATCCAGCGGTTAGGTCTGCGTTTCACCGCCCTTCTTCTTGCCACTCTCCCCCCCTGCTGGTTCAACCTGATTGCCCGCGTAGCGGGCGGTTTATTCTTCCTGCTTTCTTCAAGTCGGCGGCAGACCGTCCGGGTTAACCTGCAGCGGGCGTTGCCCGCAGAAAAAACAAAAAGCATCAACCAGCTCACCCGCCGGACCTTCGTTAATTTTACCCTTTGCCTGCTCGATCTAATAAAGTTGCGGGTCTTGAAACCGCACCGTATCTGTTCCCTCGTAGCCGGTGATCCTCATCCGGCACTGACCCGCGCCCGGTCGCAACATCGAGGCGCAGTGGTCCTGACCCTGCATCTGGGCAATTGGGATCTGGCCGGTGTTTACCTGGCTGCTTGCGGCTATCCCGTCATCGCCCTGGTTGAACCAACCGCCCGAGCGGTGCTGGATTTTTTTACGGATATCCGTGAATGCACCGGCATGCGCACCTACAATTTACAACAAGCTCCGGCCGCCCTGAAGGATACGATGCGGCATAATGGTTTATTGGCGCTGGTGGTGGATCGCGATTTTTCAGGACAGGGCCGGCCCGTGCGCCTTTTTCAAGGCTGGCGGCGCATCCCGGCTCGTCTCCCCGAATTAGTTGTTCGTTCGCGTCTGCCGGTCATTTTCGGTTATCTGGCTTTAAACTCCGCCGGCGGCGATGCCCGGTACCGGATCGTCGTCCAGGAACCAGCTTTTTTTTCCAGTACGGCCGATTTTGAGCGTTTCCTGCTTCGCAACTTTGAGACGACCATCCGTCAGCATCCAGATCAGTGGTTCGTCTTTCAAAACGAGTGGCTGGAAAATGCGGCTTAAAGTAAAGATCTGCGGTAAAATGGTGCCGGCATATCAAAGCCCGCTGGCGTCCGGCTGCGATCTTTGCGCGGATCTCAAACGTCCCCTGACCATACCTCCCGGCAGCCTGGCCACCGTGCCCACCGGCATTCGGCTGGAGATTCCACCCGGTTTTGAAGCGCAAGTAAGACCGCGCAGCGGCCTGGCCCGTGATTTTGGCATTGGCGTCATGAACGCACCCGGCACGATCGACGCCGATTACCGGGGCGAGATCAAAGTCATCCTGTTCAATTTTGGTTCCCGGCCCTTCAAGATCCGCCGCCGCGACCGCATCGCTCAGCTGGTCTTCAGTCCCGTCATCCAGGCTGAATTCAAAGTCGTCCGACGGCTGCGCCGCACCCGGCGCGGCTGCGGCGGCTTCGGCCATTCTGGCTTCCGGAATCAACATTGAAAATACTGCTTGTCTCCGATATCTTTTATCCGCACCCGGGCGGCGTTTCCGAACATATCCTTCATCTTGCCGATAATCTTCGCCGGCTGGGCCATGACGCGCGGATTCTCGCTCCTTCCTACGGACAGAATCAACCATGGACCGATCCGCATATCATCCGGATGGGGCGGGCGGTGAAATTTTTAAAAAACCAATCGTTCTCCGCCCTCACGATCGGTCTCACCCTGCCCTGGGCCATGCAGAAACTGCTCGACCGTGAACGATTTGACATTATCCACATCCAGGGTGAACTGGCGCAGTCACTGGCATATTTTGCCATCAAATATTCCAACAGCTGCAATTTTATCACTTTCCACTCGTGCCACGAGGGCAGCATTGGCTATACCCTGATGGAACCGCTCATGGAACAGTACTTTCGCAAGATTGATGGCTTGATCGCGGTTTCTACCGTGGCCCGCGATTCCGCCCAGCAACATTTTCGCGGCAACTACCGCATCATTCCCAACGGCGTGGACATCCGTCGTTTTCACGACCGACTGCCGCCCCTGGCCGGTCTGGCAGCCAACCAGCCAAAGATCTTGTTTGTCGGCCGCTTTGAACCGCGCAAGGGATTGAAATATTTGCTGCAGGCCATGCCCCGGGTCAAGCAGGCTTTCCCCAAAGCGACGCTGGTAATTGTCGGTTCGGGCTTCAT